>CAYQBK010000096.1:0-4711 GCA_964415715.1 uncultured Candidatus Saccharibacteria bacterium | reverse complement strand
AATAAACCTGATGAATAAACGACTGCAAAACATCAACAATCTCTGTTGTCTGACCCTTTAGGGCTACATCTAGTTGCGATTTTGCTAGATAGTCAACCATATATTATATTATAGTATTATTCCGAATCGAGATTATTATTTTAGTTGTTGTTCGCGCGCTTTGTTGGCATATTCGTCGGCAAGCTCATTGCCTGGGTCATTGTTGTGGCCACGCACCCACACCAGCGTGGCATTGCTAGCCCTATACAGTGGCACAACCTCCTTAACAATATCCAGGTTTTTTATCTCGCCACCCTTTTTCTTCCAGCCGTTGGCCTCCCACGGTATAGACCATTTGGTTATAACATTTATCCAAAATTCGCTATCGCTATATATTTCAGCGCGTTCTTCGCCAGCGTCTTTTAGTGCGGCTATTATTGCCTTGCCCTCCATGCGTATGTTAGTAGTATCATTTTCGCCACCCAATATATGTGGTTTCATATCTTTTATTACCGCAAACCCACCCGTACCGGGATTTGGCTCACAACTACCATCTGTATAATAAACTATCATTTATGCTCCAGTCTTTAGAATACTCAAATAATTTTGATACACTAGGCCATCTGGCGTTATATATACATCTCCATCCTTAGTAAAGCCTATTTTTTGTAATAATTTGTTTGATCCAATATTTTTTATTTGTGCCCTGGAGTATAATTTGGAATATCCTTTTTTCTTCAACAACTCTATCTGCTGAAGTTGCGCTAAATACCCAACGCCTTTATTTCGTGCAGTTATATCACCTATCATTATATGTATACTGGGAGCTTTTAGCTCCTTTGTTTTATTAAGATGGGTTTCCACTATGCCAACTATCTTTCCATCAACTTCAATCATCAAGGATAACCCTTTGCTGTTTATAATTATAGATTTTAATATTTCAACCTGATCTTTATATGTAGTTGTCCAACTATCAGGAATAATATTACCCATAGACCGCATAGTTTCTACACCAGATAAACCATTTAACCACTCACAGACTAACCGCGAGTCTCGCTCAATATTTATACTTACTAGCTTTACTAACATTACAGTTCGCCCCAGTTTTTGCCGGTGTGTACATCTACGTCTAGTTTTATTGCTATGTCAGGAGCGATGTTTTCCATGGTATTTTTCATAATATCACCAACCTTCACCGCATCAGCTTCGGGGCATTCGACCAATATACTATCGTGTATTTGAAGTAGCTGTTTGACAGTCTTCGGTAGTAGTGTATCTAACTTTATCATTGCTTTTTTCATCAGATCAGCCTCTGTTCCCTGTATGGGCATATTGACCGCTTGGCGCTCAGCTGCTTGGCGAACAATAAAATTGGCCGAATGTACATCTGGTGTTGGACGACGTCGACCGTACAGTGTTTCAACATAACCCTGGTCGCGTGCCTGTTTTTTTAGGCTAGCAATATAGTCAACCAGTGGCTGGCGAGCAGCAAAATACCTATCAATAAAGTTTTTGGCATCGCCCATTGTCATACCTGTAGCTACACTCAGACCATGCGGGCTCATGCCATACAAAACACCAAAATTTATCGTTTTAGCTGCACTACGCATTTGTTTGGTTACATCATCAAGTGCCACTCCGTACACTTCGGCTGCGGTACGTATATGTATATCTTCGCCATTGTTAAAGACTTCTACCATATCTGCATCACCAGCCATAACAGCAGCCAGGCGGAGCTCAAACTGACTATAGTCAGCACTAACAAACACATTGCCTTTATCAGCCACAAAAGCAGTTCGTATTCGACGTCCAAGCTCAGTTCTAACCGGTATATTTTGCAAATTTGGATCAGTGCTACTGAGTCGACCAGTTTGGGTAGTTGTCATATTATAGGTAGTGTGTACTCGACCATCACTAGCCACCTGAGCCGGCAGTGTGTCAACATAGGTACTTTTTAACTTGGTGTATTCACGGTAGTTAGTTATACAGTCTATTATTGGATGATAGGCACGTAATTTGTCAAGCTCGTTTGATGCGGTGCTGTAGCCCGTTTTACCCTTTTTAATACCAACCGCAGGCAGTCCCATGACATCAAACAAAATATCAGCCAGTTGTTGGGGGCTAGATATGTTGAATTCTTGCTCGGCATAGCCATAAATAGTTTGTTCAATATCACTTATTTCGTCTTCTAGATATCTGTTAATAATGGATAAATAATTTATATCTAGCCCAATACCAGCTAGCTCCATATTGGCCAATATTGGCACACTAGGCATTTCAATATTGGTAAACAAATCTTGCAGCTGGGATATTTCTGCTAGGCTAACTGATTGCTTGATATACAGCTCACGTAGTGATGCTCCCAATTCAGCCACATATAAACCAATATCTTCGGGTGGAAGCTGAGCAAAATCTACCAGTTCGTAGCCCAAAACACTATCGGCAAGCTGACTAATATTTTTTGATTTATCCAACGAATCTAGCACAAAACCAGCTACTTGTATGTCAAAAAATGGCTCGATATTTGCTATGCCCAACATATGTAAAACTCGTATGGTTTTTTTAAGATCGTAGCCGATAAGCTTTGTGTTTGTAACTATCTTTTGTAGTGTAGATATATCTTTAAAATTTTCAACAAAACTTACCTGCTGATCATTGGCAAATATTATTGCAACTGGCGAACGACCAAATAAATCTTTGCTTAGACAGTGTATGTATGTCTGGTTGGTTGGCTCAAACTGCTCAATATTTACCAGTTTTGGAACATTTAGCTTGCCTTTTGGCGCAATGCGCTCGCTGGCGTTGTTATTATTATTTATTGGCAAATCTGCCAAATTTCGCAGTATTGCACGAAATTCTAGTCGTTCTAGATTTTCCCGAAGCCGAGCCCCGTCAAACTGATGAACATCCATCGCTTTTAGATCTAATTCTATGGGCGCATCAATAAACAATGTTGCAAGTTTTTTACTCATATAGGCCATGTCTTTACCTGCTAGCAGTTTGTCATGAGCCGAGCCACTGATAAGCTCGATATTGTCATAAATACCATCGATAGTGTCATATTTTTGGAGTAAGCTGGACGCTGTTTTGGCACCAATGCCCGGTACACCCGGGATATTGTCGCTACTGTCACCCTGCAAAGATTTCAGATCCAAAAATTGATCTGGCCTTAACCCATATTTGGCGGTAAAACTATCAGTATGGAACTCTTCAATATTGCTTAGGCCTTTTTTTAGGGCATACACCTTGGTGCTATCACTAATACACTGCAAGGCATCTAAATCACTAGTTATTAGTATAGTTTCCAAGCCTTCGGCGTCGGCCTTTTTGGCTAGGCCAGCCATTATGTCGTCAGCCTCATAATCATCTAGTTCATACATTGGCCAGCCCAGACTTTCCAGCAGTTCGTGCAATATTGGTATTTGGGTGTAGAAATCTGGTGGAGCTGGTTTACGACCGGCTTTGTACTGTGGATATATTTCCAGTCGCTTGCGGATATTGGTTTTGGGTTTATCCCACGCAACAGCCACATAGTCTGGCTTTAAGCGCTTGATAACCTCTAGGCTGAGCATGGCAAAGCCGTACACCCCACCAGTTGGAGTTCCGTCTTTGGTTGCCAAATTTGGCATGGCATAATACCCACGGTAAAATACACTTTTGCCGTCTATCAACACCAATCTTTTCTTCGCAGTATCAGTCAAAGCCTCAAAAACTCCTAAAATATACTTTTAGTATATCCTGCATAAAACAAATACGCCAGTTTCGAACGGGTTAAACAGTCCTGCTATTTTTATCCATTGAAAAATCAAAAGACATGCCCGGCCCATCTTTATATGTATATTCATTGGTGCCAAAATATGATTCAAACAATAACTGACCTTGCCCACCAACAAACATAGCGGTAATATTTATAGCACCTAATTTTTTCGCAAGTTCATAGGCGCAATCCAACAAATACCACCCTTCACGATTATTGCGAAATTCTGGATCAACAAAAACTTTGGCTATATAAAATGTGCCCATACTAAATTCAATGTCCACATAGCCATGATCTGACTCAATTTTATATTTTCCTGGGGTTTCGTCTGTGGGCTCTATAGTCCTAACGCCATAAAAGATCCTTTTAACGCCAGCCTGTACACCCTCTATCATCGGGCTTTGCCGTCTAGCTCGCCCCAGTGAACTTGGTGTTGGATGTTCCATAACTATTGATTATATATCATACAATTCATTAATATTTATATCATGGGTTTTGGGCGAGCTGTTTGGGTGGGTTAGTGGTGGCTGGAGCCACGGCTGTAGGCTTTGATGCAGGGACAGATTCAGTTGCAACTGCCGGAATCCGATTTTTTATCGAATCATCTTTAGTAAAAACAGCTACGGTAGAACTACCAGTTTTTAATGCCTGATATATCTGGTCAGTCACCTCTTCAACATTAGTCAAAACTACAGTTGGTACGGTGTAGCCAACAGGGTTCTCTGTATCTTCTGTTTGTTTAATAGTGACTGGTTTTTGGTATTTTTGAGCCAGCCCGACAACATATTCGCGTATTTTTTCTTTTGAAAAATCATAACTGTAGGTGTTGGATCCAGGCATACGACTTATAGTCATCCAGTCAGCTTTTTGTTTTGTGGTAGGTGTTGCCTTGTTGCAAGCATATCTAACAGATACCTTGGTATTAATTAGTCGATTTGCGATATCTACTTCTGGTAGTAGATTAGCGCTGTATAT
>CAYQBK010000095.1:0-6457 GCA_964415715.1 uncultured Candidatus Saccharibacteria bacterium | reverse complement strand
CCATTAGCGTCGGCGTGTATTTTGGCAGATTTTACCGTGTTTTTTGATCTACTCCTCACTAGCAAGTATTCTATCCGCCAGACAACATTGCGAGCTCGGGCGTTGGCCCAGTGCTTCAACCAGCTGTAGTCGCCATTGCCTGTGGGCGTAAATATGCGAAATGTTTCGACAACCCCGGCAGCTTAAAAGTTTTGAAAGCCTGCCCTTTCCTCGTCTGTAAAGCCATGTTTGCCAACATTGGCTTTGGGGCTGGCTAGGTCATCTGGGCTATAGGCAACGTTAAGGTCACCACTAAACACTACTGGCTTAGATTTTTCTAGATGTTGCAAATAAGCCAAAAAACCAGGGTCCCATACCGTGTGGCGCAAACTCAGCCGGCTCAGGTCGCTTTTACTGTTTGGTGTATATACAGTTACATAGTAAAAATCAGCGTATTCTGCAGTGGTTATGCGCCCTTCGGCCAATGGATTGCCGTATTTATCGGCAAACGGCCCATGTTTTTCTGATATTTTTGCAGGTATATCATAGTGTACGTTTAGTGGTTTGGTTTTGCTAAAAATAGCTGTGCCACTGTAGCCTTTTTTGTCGGCGCTGTTCCAGTATTCGTTATATTCTGGCAGCTTTATATCAGTTACTTGATCTTGGTTAGCTTTTATTTCTTGCAGGCCTAGTATGTCGGGTTGATGTTCGGCAATAAACTGCTGAAAAGTGCCCTTTTTTAGTACCGCTCGTATTCCATTGACGTTCCAGCTATATATTTTCATAACTATAGTATATTCTAATACTTATAAATTTATGAAAAATAATAAGAAGCTACTACTACTGCAGGTCCGCGAGGGCGAAACAGCCCAAAATGAATACGATTCTATACTATTATTTGGTGATATTTCAGCTGATATGATAGAGGTTGTGCATATAAAAACCCACGAACTGCATAGCCTAGACATGTTAGACTATTCGGCAGTTATAGTTGGTGGCGGGCCGTTGGATGTTAGTACACTACTGTCGCAGAAAAGCCCACACCAGCTGAGCGTTGAACATACTCTGAAAAAATACATACAGCAGATATATGAAAACGATATACCATTTTTGGGTTTATGCTACGGTCTGGGTATATTGGTCGACACGCTCGGTGGTACTGTCAGCCGTGATTATGGAGAAGCCGTTGGGCCTGTAGAGCTAAGCTTAACTACATCTGGTCAAAAAGATGAGCTATTTGCTGGTTGCGATGGTACAGATGCGCTAGTCGGCCACCACGAAGGTGTCGCTACCCTACCTGTAGGCGCTGTACTATTGGCACACTCGCCGGACTGTCCCGTGCAAGCTATGCGGATCAAAAACAACATATATGGCACCCAGTTTCACCCCGAACTTGACGCCTATGGTTTAGCTGTCCGCCTAGATGCCTACAGGCACCATGGTTATTTTTCGCCAGAAGAATACGACGATATTGTCAATATGGCCAAAAATGCCGATTTGAGTAGATCACATCTAGTATTGCACCGCTTCTGCAAAAAGTACTGTTAATATTGTCGATCTGGTTTTTGTAAAAAACACTCATTATCCAGCTACTTGAAGTTTTTTAGGGCGCGGTTTGTGTCACGGTCGGTATCACGCTTTTTTAGTTTGGCTCGTTTGTCGTATTTGCGTAGGCCTTTGGCAGTGGCTATTTCTACCTTGATATAGCGGGTTTTGTTCAATATTTTTAGGGGCACTATGGTCAGGCCCTGCTCTTTGGCGGTTGCTAGCTCGGCTAGCTGTTTTTTGCTGACTAAAAGTTTGCGTGGTTTGGTTTGCTGTTCTTCAGGAAGTGCTATACGGTTGACATTGGTAGCGTTTATGGTAGCGTTAAAAAGCCACAACTCGTGATCTTTGATGTTCACAAAAGCCCCTTTTAGGTGGCCATGTCCTGTGCGAAGCGATTTGGTTTCGGCACCAGTTAACATAACCCCAGCTGTGTAGCTGTGTTTTATATCGTAGTCACGCCGGGCAGTTTTGTTGGATATTGTAGCCGCACTAGCTTGCTTTATAGCTTTTCTTGCTTTTGCCATAGCTACTATTGTACAGTTCCGGACAGCTATAGCCAACCTGTTCCATGCAATAATTTTGACTTTTCTCAAACACTATTGACAAATACATAATTTGACGATAATATATAAAGATTATTAGGTAAGCTAATAATTTATTTATAGGAATAATATTGTATATGGGGAAAATAGGTAATTTTCCGGGCTTAGAATCGTCAACAGGCAAAATAGATCTACTACCAGCTAATACTATTCGTAGAATCGGTCATAGAGTATTGCATTGGTTAGGTCACAATGCGATTCCTTTATCTTTAGGCACTGCATCTGCTGGTTTTTTGTTATGTGCTCTGAATGTTGATACTGATGTAGCACCCTGCCCTGTAGGCTATAATGGTCCGGTAGTTACTGACAAGGGAGTATATCCGATTATAGATGCACTAGGTGAAGCTGGCGAAGTTGTAACAGCGCGATATTTGACCGGAATCGATGATGGGAAAGTGGATGGTTTAGTATCGAGTGGCTGGGGCTATGCAGATAAACTGAGCAAGATTGACCCAAAGAGTTTTAAGTTTGGATCCTTCGCGGGTAGTCTATGCACTGATGTCAATGGTCAATATATGTTAAATCCGGTCGCTCTAAGGTGGGTTAATGATTATGTGATTGCATTCCCCAAGCAAGGCGATACGCTGAATGGAGTAGTTGGTAGTGCCAAATACTACCATTTTCCTGCTAGATCGCAAAACAGTTAGTAATCTTTTATTGCGTATCAGACAGCTCTTGTAGCTCAACTATTGATAGAATTAGAACTAGGAAATAATAGTTAACTGGGGTTATAAATTTTTGGGTGGGATGGTGTTTTTTACTGTATTCCATAGACTGGGGTCGTTGAATTTGACCTTGCGCCAGTACCACCATTCCCCGCCCCATAGGTCAATATCTCTGAACCCAGTAGCCTCACCGTAGTTTATGCGTTCTTTTAGGCGTTTGGCATCCATAGATTTGTTTTGTTCGGAAACTGATGCATCTTTGATACCGGCTGGTGGCCAGGGTTCGGCCTGCAGTTCGTGTAACATGCTAGTTTTGCCTGTCAATATTTGCTGTATGCCTGCCCGCCATGCATAGTACCAGCTAGTAAATGGATATTCAAAATACCTTTTGGTCACTGTTTTGTCCCAGACGCGTTTGTATACAGATACACCTATCTGGTCGGGCTGTGGCTTACCGGTGGCGACGCCAAAATAGTTGTTGGCATAGCTAAGTATTATGGGGTGGTTTGGGTCGGTTTTTTTGAGTAGATCAAACTCGCCAACCAGCCGTTGTCTGTCGGCACCGTAGCGTTGACAATCACCAAAAACACCCAGGAAAAATTCATTTTCTAGTTGATACGACTGAAGCTCGGGTCGGTTTTTGTAATGTTCAGCTACCGCTACCATGTATTTTTCAAGTTCTGGATACCATTTGTCTGCAGATTGGTCGACAACCCAGCTAGGCGCGTGACATTCGGGCCAGCGTGGCTGACGTAGCCCCATAGCCAGCGTAACCGTGCCATTTTTTTCGGCTACACGGTCAAACTGCCAGTCAAGATCAGTAAAATCATACTGTCCTGGTGTTTTTTCTATTTCATCCCAATAGCTAACTAACCTAAATCGTTTGAAACCTAGATCGTCACGAAGGGCCAAAAATGTTTCGTGTGGGTCAAGGTCTAGGTATTTGGCGTAGTTGGAAATAAATGTTACACCATAGGTTAACTTTTCACTACGGTGTTGGTGCTGGTACCAGTAGGCTATGGCGTATGCCTGCCCGACCAGCAATATCGAGATAAAGACTACTACTATGACTGTTTTTTGCCATAATTTAAAACTCAGCCATTTGGCCCATATTTTGTTTTTGGGTTGCTTTATTGTTTTTTTGCCAACAGCTTTAACTACCAATTTTTTATTGGTTTGTTTTTTTGTTACTGATTTGGCTGGTTTTTTAGTCATGCAGATATAATGTTAGTGCTTATTATACATATATTATACATGTTATAATTGAGTTTAAGATATATGAGTAACAAAAAACTTTCTGTTTCGGTTATTATACCCGCCTACAACGAAGAAAATCGGATTGCAGAGTGCCTAGAGGCAATCTGTAATCAATCTATAAAACCACTTGAAATATTATTGATTGACAATAATTCAAATGATCAAACTGTCGTTATTGCAAATAAATTTTCAGATATAACTATAATTCGTGAGCGAGATCAAGGTCTTTCGTATGCTCGTAGCACTGGTTTTAATAGCGCTAAAGGCGATATTATTGCGAGAATTGATGCTGATACAGTAGTACCCTACGATTGGCTAGAAAAATTACAATTACAGTTTATGCAGTATAACGATTTAGATGGAGTCACTGGCTATGGTTATTCGAATATTGGTCGATATTCTGACATTCTGTCTAGGGCCTGGAGCTGGTTTTATTTTACTCATTGCAAAGCTTTTTTTGGTTGTACTGTTTTATGGGGTGCAAATATGGCCATTAGGTCTAGTGTTTGGTCGCAGGTGAAAGATTTATGCGTTTACGATGATTCTTTGATCCACGAAGATATAGATTTGTCGTTGGCTTTAAATAGTATTGGAGCACATCTAAAAGTAGTTCCAGATATGATAGCTTGTGTTGATTTTAGCGGTATGATGTATTTTGAAAAATTCTGGGCATATAATGTAAAAAAACACAATAATCGTCAAATTCACAGTCACCATTTTCGTTCAAGATTGGCAACAAATATTTATTATCCAAGATATCATAGGCTATTGTTCCATGTTTTATCAACGTACACGATTGCCTTGCATATGTTATTTGCTGTATGCAATAGTATGGTGAGATCTATGACAACATTTTATTATCAACGAATTCGGATTAGTTTTACAGATATTGAATAGTGGTTAACCTGAGTTCGACATAAACAACCCAAACAAAATCAAGATTTTCAGGTGTTGTTTATGTCGAGCTCAGGTTGGTTATAAAGCGTTAGTTTTGTTGCGACCATTTTGATCTTGGATTTTACATTCGCCGGCCCAGAGTCCTTTGTTTGCTTGGCGAGCCGCAGTTTGGGCTTGTCGGAATTCGTCGGCTTTGGTAAATGGAAAGCTAAGGTAGGCAAAGCCATACCCCTCGTCGATGAGTTTCTTGTTGAATAGCGTGCCGTCACTGGTATAGGCGTAGCGTAGTAGTCGTTGGTAGCGATCGCGGTTTTGGTTGATGGGGTCAGATTCTAGGCGAACAGATTGGCCGTTTAGGATAGATTTACTATAGTTACTAGCTGTCTCGCCAAAACATTCTACGGGGCTATTTGGTTTGTGGGTTTCAGGTGTATCTACGCCTATTAGCCGGACCTTTTCAACCCTGCCATCCATATTTACACTAAACGTGTCGCCGTCGTAAACTGTAACTATTTTGTAGGCGCCGGGTGGTGTGTTGGTTTCGATAACTTTGGCGGAGTTGAGGCCAGTTTTTGGGACGGTGTAGCCAGTAGCTAAAACAACACCTACAGATACGATAAATATTATGAGCTTTTTATATTTCCGCATATCATTTACTATAGTTAAATATGGACGAAATTCAAAAATATTTCCCAAACCTTAGTGCTATCCAAATGAACCAGCTAGCTGCACTTGGCCCGCTATACGACGACTGGAATAGCAAAATAAATGTTATTTCCCGAAAAGATATAGATAACCTATATAGTCATCACGTATTGCATAGTATGACTATTGCTAGATATATCCAGTTTAAACCTGGTACTAAAATACTAGATGTCGGTACTGGTGGCGGCTTCCCTGGTCTGCCGCTAGCGATATTGTTCCCGGAATGTCAGTTCACACTGGTAGATTCGGTAGGTAAAAAGTTAAAGGTTGTCGATGTTATTGCTAGCAATATCGGTCTGAGTAATATTAAAACAATACACGGTAGGGCTGAAGATGTGCCAGGTAAGTATGATTTTGTGGTTTCGAGAGCTGTTTGTCGGTTAGATATTATGTGGAGCTGGGTAGCTAATAAAATAGCCTCTGACGGGCCCAATGAGCTAGCTAACGGACTTTTGTATTTAAAGGGTGGTGATATTGACCCAGAGAAACCTCGGGCAGTCAAGGTGACCTATTGGCCGCTAAATGAACAATTTTCTGGTGAGTTCTTCTCTAATAAAGGCTTAGTTTACATTCACAAGGTAGATAAATAAAAAAGTCGAGGATCCGCGTTGGCCTCGACTTTTTGATGATTTTTGTTCTAATACAAGCTTACGCTTTGTGTATATCTTTTGTCAAAGTTTTATAGTTGAAGCCACAACGTTTTTATCTGTAAAATATTGCAAATAAATACATTTTTACAACACATAGGCCGAACAAATTATTTATCTCTAGTGAACTTACATTAAAGAGCAGCCGGTTGGAATG
>CAYQBK010000094.1:0-2704 GCA_964415715.1 uncultured Candidatus Saccharibacteria bacterium | reverse complement strand
GAGCTATTTCTAAAAGAATGTGAATGGCGCTATAATAGAAATGATGCACAAATGGAACATGAGCTCAAAAAGCTACTTAACAATTACATTAAACAACACAAGAAAGGGCTAGCTTAGCAGTTTTTGCTGGGCAAGAGCCATATATTTTATTATGATAACAAGACATAGTGCAAACTGTTGCTACTAAAAGTGAGTGAGTGTAATAGTATTGATGCAATCTTAGGTAATTGATATACTTGTTAAAGCTCATATTTGTGCCGTCTTAGCTCAGGGGTAGAGCGCATCCATGGTAAGGATGAGGTCGTGGGTTCAAATCCCACAGACGGCTCCATAAATACGAAAGAATACCCCTATGAACAATCCGAAAAAGCTATATAGATCGAAATCCAACAAGGTTATTGCTGGTGTATGTGGAGGTATTGGTGGATATTTCAATATTGATCCAGTTATTTTGAGACTATTAGTGATTTTGGCAACAATATTTAGTGGTGGCATAATCATTTTGACATATATTTTGGCTATTATTATAATTCCCAAAGAAAACGACACTAATATCATTGACGTTTGAACTAAAAAAAGATACAATAATCAACTGAACTAAAGGTAATTATGGCAAAGAAGACACTAAAGCGCAAAATCATAGGACTAACATGTGAAAAATGTGGTCAAAGACATTACTATTCAACTAAGAATAGTCAGAATACTCCTGACAAGATATCACTAACAAAATATTGTCCAAAAATTAGGTCAGTAGCTACACAAACCGAAACGTCCAAAAACCTTGGCCGTAACGTAGTCAAAGCCAAAAAACGCTAGACTCGACTTACTCAAAAATATAGCCAACGACTTGTTGGCTATATTTTATATATACTGGACTTACGCTAAGCCGATAAATCCAGTGCCGTGTTAATAAGTTCAGCATGACTCCATACCAGTGGAGCTACACCAATGGGATTGCCACTAACTGGTTGAACCTGTTCGCTCATTACACCGCCAGGTAGGGTGTATTTAGTGGACCAATCTATTAAGCTTTGCGCTTTGTCGGTCATTTTTAACTGAATATATATCTGAGCAAGCCATAGCGAGCACACAAACCATGGGTTTGGTGGCAGATTTTCTGTTTTGCGCATATACCAATCATTTTCATATCGTATAACGCCACCGATGTCATTGTTACCCAACAAAAATGTCTCAACACTACGTAGTGCATTTAAAATCTTTGGTGAGTCTAGTTTAATGTCAGTATACATCACCACCCCATATAGACTGGATATATCAATAGTATTATCAAACTTCAGACTACCGTCATCTTGAATAATGAGGCCTTTGCGATATGTTTGTCTATCCGGATCAAAAAGCAACTCTAGACCGCTCTGTATTCGTTCAGCGGCATTTAGCCATTTTACCTCGTCATCTGGATAGTCAAACTTACTAGCAAATTCTGCGGCACGTACAAGCGCACCAATAGTCAGTGTGGCTGTATATGTATGGCTCAAAAACTTTTCTTCCCATAGGTCGTAGCTAGCATGTGGTAGGTTGGTTGCATCATCAATAAAGTTGGCCATAAAGTTTGAAGCAGGCTGTATGAGTGTAGTGTACAAAGAATGCACGAACTCATCATCCTTCGAATAGTCCAAATACTCCCCGAGCATATTAATAACAGACGCTGTTTCATCCTCTTGGATAGCTAACTCTTTTCTGTTTTCATGAACCAATGGATGCCAGGTACTACCTATAGCACGATCTGGCTGATATTTGTGCATCAAGTACCCATCACGCGACAATGTGTCACGGCAAAACTCAAAAAACTTTTTTGGCTCTTCGGTATAGCCTAGCCGTATTAGTGGCCACATAGCGTAGGCTCCGTCACGTGGCCAACAATAGCAGTAGTAATCTCGACCATAGTTAAATATAGACGAATCACCACTAGCTAGCACTCCACCTCGTTTATCAGTATGGGCCTTGATAATCATTAATGATTTTTTTACCTGACTCAGCACTTCGGGCTTTACCGAATGTAACCTGTTTGCCCCTGTGGATATCCATTTATGCCACCATTGGCGAGTGCTTTTTTCAACAACATCGATCCCCGTATCTCTATAGATATGATGTATTTCTTCACATTCATATTGCGAGGCCGCCGCTACAATCCAATAATCAACAGACTCGGATGCATTTGGGTCAATTTCAAAAGCAAACCTAAAAACAGAATCAACTCCCCCATGTTCTATGGCATTACCAGCCAGTTCGCCATCTTCGGCATCTACATATGTGCCTTGTTTGCCTTCGATGCCATAGTTGCCTACACAATACTGATCAAAAACCTCCCCAGAAGTGCTCTCAACACCACAAGCCAGCAAAGCACAGCGACCTTTGTAGTCAAGAATATAGTTTTCTTCGGGCACAAACATTGCCGTATCGCCACGTCCACCTCTAGATATCTCAAAAACTTGATGCATAAATATTCTGACATCACGTTTTGCTCCCGACAAATTGGACACTTTTATACGTCTAATAAATGCATTATTCGCCGGATCTACGAAATCAACTGTGCTTAGTTTTATCTGAATATTCTTATTTAGCATAGATGTATTAGCTATCAATGCATCATCCTCGAGTGAAACATTTGTTTCCCAGCTACCATCATCCACCCATGTAAAATCACCATCTACCCACAAACCAATTTTATGATGTACACTACGAG
>CAYQBK010000093.1:0-17303 GCA_964415715.1 uncultured Candidatus Saccharibacteria bacterium | reverse complement strand
GAGCTATTTCTAAAAGAATGTGAATGGCGCTATAATAGAAATGATGCACAAATGGAACATGAGCTCAAAAAGCTACTTAACAATTACATTAAACAACACAAGAAAGGGCTAGCTTAGCAGTTTTTGCTGGGCAAGAGCCATGATTATTATCAAAATCAAAAAAAGTACATAAAATAAATCAAAACAGGAGAAATAAAAAATGGTAAACATAAAATCCGCAACTGCTCGCGTATATGCTGCAGTTTTCGTATTTGCCCTACTCGCAGTAAGTATTCTACCAATACTAAACAACAATGCTTATGCTATAGGATCACAGGTTAGCAGTAGGTCGATAACTATGTCTCAGTCTGCTAAAGGCGCCACAGGTGTCACCTATACAATAACCTTTACTCCGTCAGCTACTTCTGCTCAGAGTCTTGTAATTGACTTTTGTGCTGGTGTATCTGGTTCACCATTGATCGGTAGCTCAAGCTGTACACAGGCGGCTGCAGATGTTCCTAACTTTACTGGTGCTACTTTCGGTTCAGGTACTGGTACTATGGGCGGTTGGACTACCGGTTCGACTCTCTCGACTGGTAGAATTAAATTAAATGGTTCAGCTAATACATCTGCAACAGCTCAGACTATCATCCTAAATGGTGTTGCTAACCCTACCACTACGGTTGGAACGTTCTACGCTAGACTAACTACTTATTCTCAAGCTACGTATACAGACGGTACTACTGCATACAGTGCACCTGCTACACCTGGTGGATATCTCGACTATGGTGGTTTTGCACTATCAACCACTAACAGCGTTGCTGTATCGGCTGTAGTTCAAGAAAAACTCGTGTTTACAGTAACAAATACAACCATTAAGATAGGTTCTGGAACCCCATTAGTTATCGACAATGCTGCTGTCACTATTGGTGATAACCCTGTTAACCTTAGTGTTGCAACGAATGCTATCAATGGTGTGTCTGTATCGCTTAAGGGTTCTGAGATTGCAAATGGTACAAAATGTTTAGATGGTGGGACTGTCAACAGCACATGTGCGGACACTAGTACTGCTGGTGGTGCACTCAACAACACAACAAATAACTTTGGTATTTGCACCACTACAGGTGGTGGGCTAACTACAGCACATGCAGGCTATTCTGGTGCTACATGTACAATTGCTTCAAACTTTGGATGGAATCCAGCAACATATGCAGTTGGTAGTGGTGATACAATATATACAACCTCACCTACAGGTAGTGCGACAGGATCAGTAATATATGGTGCTGAAGCCAGAAGTACTTCTCCTGCTGGTATATACAGTGCTACTCATGATTATATTGCTACAGGTATATTCTAGATCATATCTACACATGCAAAGAATCACTCCAATAGGGAGTGATTCTTTAATATTAACAACACAATGAATACTTGCTACATGTTCTGTATGTTTGAAGTTATCCACTTGCCTTCGTATTCTGTGGATAAGCTGTAGCATTTATATTTGTATAATAAATTAGTGTAGTATAAACTACATACAAGCAGCAAAAATATCAATAAAAAATCCGCAGAAAAATTAGGAGAATTAAAGAAATGGTAAAACCCAAATCTTTAGCTACTCGCAGTTTAGCTGCGGTTTCTGTTATTGCGCTTACGGCGGTATCGCTAATACCAATATTTGGTAGTAGCGCATCTGCAGTTGGCGCCCAGGTTAGTAGCAGATCAATAACAATAAGTCAGTCTAGCGTTGGGGCTACTGGTGTAACGTATACAGTTGCTTTTACACCGTCGGCTACTTCTGTACAGAGTCTTGTTCTGGATTTCTGTGCTGGATCAGGTGGATCCCCACTCATAGGTAATGCAAGCTGTACGCAAAGTGCTGCAGACGTACCTAACTTTACCAGTGCTACGGTTGCAGCCGGCTCTGGTATAGGTGCTTGGACAACGGGTACACTAACAACAGGTCGGGTAAAATTAAACGGTACAGCCAGCGCTTCTGCCACACCGCAGACGATAACTATCAACAACGTTACAAACCCAACTACTACAGTAGGAACATTTTTTGCTAGATTAACAACATACTCAGACGCTGCTTACGGTGCAGGTAGCCCATATGTTAGCCCTAGCAACCCGGGAAACTATGTTGACTATGGTGGGTTTGCCTTATCGACAACCAATGCAGTTTTTATATCAGCTGCTATTCAGGAAAAGCTAACATTTACTGTTACAAACACTGCTGTCAAGATTGGTGACGGTGGAACTCCATCTGTTATCGATAGTAGTGCACCACAAATAGGAGATTTGCCAGTTAATCTAGCACTATCCACAAATGCTATAAATGGCGTTAGTGTAAAAGTTAAAGGCCCAGAAATAAAAAATGGTGTGAACTGTTTAGATGGCGCTACTTGTGCGGATACTAGCACTGCCGGTGGACCACTTAATAACACAGCTAATAACTTTGGTATATGTGTTGAAACTGGTACAGCCGGCCTTAACGTTAGCCATGCCGGTTATACCGCTGCAACATGTACAACTACATCAAACTTTGGTTTCAACCCCGCAACCTACAACGCTTCCAACGGAGATCAGATATATTCATCTACCGGACCAGTCAGTGGGTCGACGGGTTCGATTGTATATGGCGCCCAGGCAAGATTAATATCACCTGCCGGTATCTACACCGCATCACATGACTATATAGCTACAGGAACATTCTAGGGCTATATGCGCTGAAAAAAGTGTAAAATACATATATGCTTAACCGATTTGTCAACAAAAAAGTTACATATATGCTGCGGATACTCCTAATATTAGGAGTATCCGTTTTGATTTTTGGTGCTTTTGGCAACCATAGTTCGGCGGCTTATCTGCAAAATCGGTTTATCAATATATCTAGCAGTGCACCGTCGGCTACCAAAGTTCAATATGATATAGGCTTCACTTTGAGTTCAAACCAGACAATAGGCTCGGTTGTTGTTGAAATATGCTCAAATAGCCCAATGTACCAGGTTGCTTGTGTGTCGGCAAATGGCTTTAGCTGGGTAGGGGGGGTGCTGGTAAATCAGTTAGGAACAAACAATTATATAGTCAACCCAAACACAACCAGCTCTCGACTAATTTTATCTGGGCTAAATAGTGGCTATATATCTGGACAAAATATTCAGTTTAGTGTTTCGGGCGTAACAAATCCGGCTGTAGTTGGAACTTTTTATGCCAGAATATATACGTATGCTTCTTCAGACGGCACTGGTTTGTTGTCAGATGTCGGTGGGGTTGCTATGAGTATTAGTAATCCTGTTAGCCTATCTACCGAAGTGCCACCATATTTAGTTTTTTGTAGCGGGTTAGCTATTAGCGCTTTTGACTGCTCTAGTGCTAGTGGAAATTATTTCAATTTTGGCGAATATAGCTCAACCAATACATCAACTGCTTCATCTCAATTCATTGTTGGCACCAATGCAGATTCAGGTTATACGGTCACCGTAACTGGGTCTGAACCAACATCTGGTAACAACACAATAACTAAGCTTGCTTTTCCCACAGGTTCAAATCGGGGTATATCTCAGTTTGGTATAAACCTTAGACATAACACAGATCCTGGTGTTGGCGAAGATTTGTCTGGTGATGGAGTTGGGTCGCCTACTCCAGACTATAACACGCCAAATAAGTTCAAATTTACTAATAATGATGTTATTGCTTCTAGCTCAAATGAGACGTCTCAAAACAAATATACAGTAAGTTACATCGTCAATGTTAGTAAAAACCAGGAGCCTGGAATATATACAAACACAATTTTATACACAACACTTGCAACTTTTTAATCAAATATAGTATGCTTTAAAAGCATAATCAATTATAAAATAAATAGGAGTATGGTGTTGAAGTTTATTAATATCTTTAAGGTTAGTCTAGTTGCTGTAGCAACTATTGGTTTAGTCACTGCTGTATCGGTAGTAAAGGCTCAACAAGGTTCTGGTGATGGATTTAAGATATCTCCCGTAAAAGAAGAGTTAGTCTTGAATAAGGGCGAAGTTAAAAAACTAAAAATATACGTTACTAATACCACTAACAATGAAGTTAGCGCCAAGGCCGAAGCCTACAATGGTGGCGCAACTGGAGAAGACGGTAATTTTGGTATTGATTTGGACAATAAAAATCAATATTCCAATAATTTTAAATCACTCGTTGCTCCAATACCAGCTTTTAAACTAGCACCTAGTGGTCAGCCGGGTGATAAAAAAGATTTAGATGTAGTGTTAACAATTCCAAACAACGCCAACCCTGGAGCCTATATTGGCGCGATACGGATATTGCCTGAAAAAAATCAAAGCGACGGTCAACAGGTTAATATCACTGGTAGTGTGGCGACTATTTACCTCATAAATGTTGCCGGAAGTGTTAAAGAAGATGCAAACCTAGTTAGCTTTTCGGCAGCCAATTATGTTAGCCCGACTAATGTCAAAACCGGCAAGCTACTCATTAGCCCCAAAAAAGTAGCCCTGGTCACTAAAATTAAAGATACTGGTAACACCTATATCAAGCCATATGGCAAGGTCCGTGTTTACAAAGGGAGCAAATTAATAAATGAATATGAATTCAACGATAAGAACGTCAACCCAGTTTCAATATTGCCAGGTCAAACCCGTAAGTTTGTTGACGAGTTGAAGATTGATGATTTAGGTACTGGTAAATATAGTGCGGTTGCAGAGCTTAGCTATGGTAATGGCGGAAATATTATTACAGCCAAGACATCATTTGTTATAATGCCAACCTGGATGATTGTAACAATAGCAGTCGCACTTGTAGCTATAGTATTTGGTATCGTCTACACTTTTGCTAGACGGAAAAAAGGCAAAAGTCGATCGTCATCTCATAAACGTCGATAATAGAAAAGAGTAACAAATGACTTACGGTCACCAGATAAATACAATTGATTATAAATTTGTAATCACATGTGTATTGACGGTGGCCGTTTGTCTAATATTTGGCATTAGCCATGCTTCACACGCAGTAGAAAACCCACAAAATGGTGGTGTAGGGCTAGAGGGAAAAATAAGTGCACCCGCGCCAAAAAATGCACCTACAATTTCCATACCAACTAACGGACTCTCTCTAACATCATTGCCCATTACAGTGTCTGGTGTCTGTAGTGGTGATGTGTTGATAAAATTATTTAAAAATAACGTTTTTACTGGTTCTGATCAATGTAAAAATAATAGTTACTCAATAATTACCGATTTGTTTACTGGTGTAAATGAGCTGGTAGCTAGAGGTTATGATCAGCTTGATCAGGCTAGCCCAGACTCAAATATCGTTAACGTTACTTATAGTGAAAACGGACCAGGTGCGCTAACTAGCAGGTTGACTGTCACCACAAACTATACTCGAAAAGGAGCAAACCCCAATGATCTACTAACCTGGCCTGTGATTATATCTGGTGGCACATCTCCCTATGCCGTTAGTGTTGACTGGGGAGATGGTAGTAGTATGGATGTATATTCCGCTCCAACTGTCGGTGAATTTAGTGTTAAACATAAATATGAAAAATCTGGTATATACAGAGCACTTTTAAAAGTTATTGATAAAAATGGCATGGTCGCCTATTTGCAGTTAACTGCAATATGCAATGGAGAAGTCAAAGATGGTGCCGTAGCTGGTGCTTCAGCCAATACTGCCAAACCAAAAACTATTGTCATGTGGCAACCAGCCATAATATCCATACCATTAATTGTGGCTACTTTTTGGCTAGGTAAAAAATTTGAACTAAAACGTATAAAAAGAAAATTTATGAAAGGCGAAGATCCTTTCTAGTTTATGACTTTTGCTGTTAATATATAGTTTATGAGTACAGTTTATGTAGGTTTATCTGGTGGCGTTGATAGCTCTGTGGCTGCATCTTTGTTGCGAGATGCTGGTTACAGAGTGGTTGGTGTATATATGAAAAACTGGAGTAAAAATTTGCCAGGTTTTGAATGCCCCTGGCGTGAAGACTACCAAGATGCCAAAAGAGTTGCCGTACAGCTTGGTATAGAGTTTAAAATGTTTGATTTTGAAAAACAATATTTTCAAAGAGTTGTTCAGTACATGATAGATGAGTACAAACTTGGCTATACACCCAACCCAGATATTATGTGTAACCAGGAAATAAAGTTTAAATTATTTTTAGATATGTCACTTGAACAGGGAGCTGATTTTGTGGCAACTGGGCACTATGCCAGGGTTAAAAACGGTCAACTATACACTGCCAAGGATCAAACCAAGGATCAGACATACTTTTTGTATCGTGTCACCAACAAGGCTTTAGATAAAACCCTGTTTCCACTCGGAGAATATCTAAAAACTGAAGTACGTCAAATAGCCAGTGGGAAGCAGTTGGTAACTGCCTCTAAAAAAGAAAGTATGGGCATATGCTTTGTGGGCAAGGTAGGGATAAAGGATTTTCTAAATCAATATGTTGATACCAAACCAGGTCCAATACTTGATCAATTTGGTATAGAAATTGGTCAACACGACGGAGCAATATTCTACACCATTGGTCAACGACACGGGCTAAATGTGGGCGGAGGTTTGCCATATTATGTGGTTGATAAAGATTTGACCAAAAATATTGTGTATGTTTCAACCAAAATAGATGATTCACGTTTGTGGGTGCAGGATTTTAGTTTAAAAAATACTCACTGGCTAGCGGGCCAGCCTAAATCTAGTAAAAAATACCAGGTTAGACTTCGCCACCGAGGACCATTGTTAGGTGGACACATTCAGTTGAAAGGGGAAGTTAAGGTATTGCTAGACAATTCTGCTAAAGCTATCAATACCGGGCAGTCTGCAGTTGTCTATGACGGTGATCATGTTATTGGTGGTGGTATTATTGTGACTAATTAACCTATTTCATGGTTTATGAGAAACTAAATACAAGAACTATTTAGTCGATTTACACTGGAATCATTGATTCAGATAAACTCTACTTACGCAAAATCCCTGCCCTATCTGAACTATTTCGACCGGCTAAAACTGATTTTTTTGCCGTCAATGTGCCTACGGGCACCCCTCCTTCAGATAAAATCAGTTTTAACTCATCCGAAACTAGCTCAGCTAGAGACGAGGTTTTGCGTAAGTCGAGTAAACTATTTTTTTGGTCACAACTAGTTTTTCTGCTGTCAATGTGACCTTGAGCACCTTATATCAGATAAAACTGCTCGCGACTCATATAAAACTTTGGTCGAGTATATATTTGCAGTTGTTGTTTTGTCGAGCAGGGGTTGTTGGTTATTGTAGCAATAGATAAAACACTTGTGCTAAAATATCACTAAGCTATGTTTAGTAAACTAAAAAAAGTTAAAGAAGGTATTAAGTCTGCTAGCTCAAGTTCAGATGACAGGTTAATGGTTGGGCTTGATATCGGTACAGAATTTGTTAAAGCCTTAATAGCCCGAATTGACGATAATGAAAATATTGAGATTATTGGTGTTGGTCGTGAACACCAGTCCCTGTCTGATATGAATGCTGGGGCTATAGCTGATATTGCATCAGTTGTTGCTAACTGCGATAGTGCTTTGGCGACCGCTGAAAAAATGGCTGGAGGCAGTGCAAGGAGTGCTGTTATTGGTATCGCAGGTGAACTGGTTAAGGGTAGTACTACAGCTGTTAGATTTTCACGCAAAGACCCCAATAAGGAGATTGATATTGATGAAATCGATAGAATATTTTCACTCGTTCAGGATAAAGCCGAGGCAAATGCAAAAAAGCAGTTATCTTTAGAGACTGGTGGTAAAGATATAGGTTTGAGATTGGTCAATAGCGCCTTGATCTCTATTGAGATAGATGGCTATGGCGTGACTAACCCAATAGGTTTTCAAGGAAAAAATATACTTATTCAGTTATATACTGCTTTCGCGCCGTTAGTTCATATTGGTGCCATAGAACGGGTAGCAGAACAACTAGATCTAGATTTGTTAACAGTGGCGGCTGAACCGTTTGCGGTTGCTCGTGCCGTCATTGGTGATGACCCAAATGCTAGCCTTAGTGCTATATTGGTTGATGTTGGTGGTGGAACTTCAGATATTGCAGTTGTTAATGAAGGTGGCGTAGAGGGTACGGTGATGTTTGGTATTGGTGGCCGGGCTTTTACTAAATCAATCGCCCGTGATTTAGATATTGAATACGAAAAAGCCGAAGCTTTAAAAGTGGGCTTAAAAACCGATAAAATGCCCGAACATAAAATCAAGCCAGTTGAAGTTGCATTAAACAAAACCAGTTCTGTTTGGCTCAATGGTCTTGTGTTGGGCTTAGAAGAGTTTAATCACCTTGATCATTTGCCAAATCGACTACTTTTATGTGGCGGAGGATCGAGTTTGAGTACGATGACAGACCAATTAATTAGCTCAAGTTGGTATCAGGAACTGCCATTTACAAAAAAGCCTACAATACAATTGATTAAACCTAATCAGGTTGTTGGCATCCATGATACAACTGATATTATTGAGGATCACACATATATTACAGCCATGGGTTTATTGCGTGTTGGTATGGATACCTTGTTACAGTTAGATGCCCCATCTGGTAGCATGCGCGATAGAATAAATAGGATGCTAAAAATATGAACAAAGATGTAATATACATAGATCCAGATGATGAGATAACAAGCATTACCGACAAAGTTACGGCTAGTAGCTCAGCTGTTGTTGCATTGGTGCTACCTAAACGTTGCCCAACACTTCAAAGCTCAGTTAATCTAAAAATATTAAATAAAACCGCTAACGGGGCCAAAAAGAAGCTTGTTTTAGTAACAAGTGAACCTGCTATATTGCAAATAGCAGGCATGGCTGGAATGTATGCAGCTAAGACTTTACAGTCAAAACCAGCAATTCCATCCGTTGATTCCACACTAGTTGCTAGCCCTGAGGTTGAAGAAGTTGAAGAGATTGGTACCTCCCCTGAATCAAAATCAAGTGAAGAGCTCACTGACGAAGACGAAGTTGAAACGATGACCATGCCAGCCTCAAAAACCAAAAAGCCAAAAAATACTCAAACCAAAAACCAAAAAAAAGACAAGAAACTCAAAGTTCCAAACTTTGATAGTTTTCGAAATAAAATGTTTATCATTGCTGGTGTATTTATCGCCTTAGTGGTAGCGGGATATTTTGCTTATTTTGTTTTGCCAAAAGCCAAAATAACCATCACCTCCGACACTCAAACACTTGATATAAACACCCAAATCACTGCTAGCTCTGATCTTAAAACAGACAATACCAGCCAGCAACAATTTGCTCTGCAAACCAAAACTATCGAAAAAACAGATACAGCCAAGGCGCCAGCCACCGGTGAAAGAAACGATGGCACCAAGGCTTCGGGCAGTATTACTATATACAACTGTGATTATTCAGATGGCTTCACTTTGCCTGCTGGTACCGCATTTACAACACCTATCAGTAGCGGGACTGCAACATTCACTAGTAATGAAGCAGTATCAATACCTAAATTTACCGGTTCATCATCGAGTTGTAAAACAAATAGCTCAAGTGCAGGCAAGGCAACGGTAGCTGTTACTTCAAGTGGTGTTGGAAGTCAGTATAATCTAAGTAGTGGTCGAAGTTTTTCATTTTCTGCCATCACAGATCCCTCCAAAGTTATTGGTATTGGTGGCAGTATGGGGGGTGGTCAAGATAAAATAACTAAGATAGTTTCACAGGCTGACTGCTCCAAGGCCAAAGACACATTACAGAGTGGACTAAATGCTGATGAATATAAAAAGAAACTTTTATCTGATTTTGAATCCGAAGGTGTTGTTGCTAGTATTGATACTTTTCAGTCAAAAACACTGACTAATACTTGTTCTCCAGCTGTTAGCGCAGAAAGCACTGAGGTTACTGCAACCGCCAAAACGCAATATACGATGTCGGGCGTAAATTCAAAGTCACTCAACCAGCTAGTCACTGAGCAGGCTAGTAAACAGGCTGGAGGCAATCAAACTATTCTTGATACCGGTCTTTCCAAGGCCACACTGACCGTTAACCAAAACAAGCCAAATGGAGATATAGTTTTTAATCTTAAAACTAAAGTCACAGCCGGACTTAAACAAGATTCGGCAGCGATAGCTGATAGTATAAAAGGCAAAAATGCACGGCAAACCTCTGACACTATAAAATCTTTACCAGGTGTTAAAGATGTAAAAGTTAACTATAGCCCATTTTGGGTGAATAAAACGCCTAACAAAACAAATAAAATAAATATAATATACGTTAATGGCACAAATTAGTAACGTTTTAGGTCTGGATATTGGCAATAAGCGTATTGGAGTAGCAAGAGTAAATATGATTGCAAAACTTCCACAGCCAGTGACTGTTTTGCAGAATGATAGCATGTTTAGAAACAACCTAGACAACATAATATCTGAATATCAAATTGATTTATTGGTTGTTGGGTTACCACGTAGTCTGGCAGGTATTGAGACAGATCAATCTAATAGTGTCAGAAATTTTGTTGAATCTCAGCTTGGTGGTATAAAATTTACCCTTCAGGACGAAACATTGTCTACCGTAACTGCTGAGTCGGCTATGAAGCAATATGGTTGTGATAATCAACCAGCCATGCTTGATGCTGTAGCGGCCTGTATAATATTAGAGGATTATTTAAAGACATGAAAATCACCAGAAAAAAAGCCAGTTTAAAAAAGATATTGCTTTTTAGCTGTTTGTCTGCAATTGTTTTGTTTGTTGCTTTAGCTGTTGGTGTCCAGTACTGGTACAAACAGCAACTTAAACCAGTCACTACTAGTAGCAATGTAATTTCCGTAGACATAGAAAAAGGACAATCACCCCAGCAGATATCATCCAAACTACAAGACGCTAAGATTATTCGCAACTCTCAGGCCTTTCTATGGTACCTGCGTCAACGTGGTTTGATGAATAAACTTCAAGCTGGTCACTATGAACTAGACAGTTCAAAAACCACCAATGAAGTTGTTAACGCTCTAACATCTGGCGATGTTGCAACAAAACAATTTACCATATTGCCAGGTAAGCGACTCGACCAAATTAAACAGAAATTTCTAGACAGTGGATTTAGTAAACAAGAGGTCGAGCAAGCATTTTTAGCCAACAACTACGCAAATCACCCTGCATTAGTCGCGAAACCTGCCAGCCAAAATCTCGAGGGATATATATTTCCTGACACTTTTAATCTAGATACTACCACCAAACCAAACCAAATTATCGAGCAATCTTTAGGTGAAATGGCAAAAGCGTTATCTCCAGATGTTATAGATGCTTTTCAGAAAAACGGTTTAACGATATATCAGGGAATTACACTAGCCTCAATTATTGAAAAAGAAGCCTCGGGTGAAGCCGACAAGCGTGATATTGCAGCTGTGTTTTATAATCGACTCAAAAAAGACATGAATCTACAGTCGGATGTAACATATCATTATGGAGCATATTTGCTCGGTGTGGAGCCTACAAACACCCTAAACTCACCATATAATACGTATCGGATAAAAGGTTTACCGCCTGGCCCAATAAGCAATGTTTCAAAGTCATCTCTTCAAGCGGCTGCATACCCATCACAAGCCCAATATTTATTTTTTGTTGCCGGAGACAATGGTAAAACATATTTTGCGAATACACTTGAAGAGCATGATGCATTAGCCAAACAATATTGTCAAAAAAAATGTAGCACTTACTAGCCAATTACCACTGTTATGTGTGGATAAATGTAGCCCCAAAGCTTGACAATCTAAATGTAAAAATATAGACTAATAAGTACGATTTTTGGTGATTATATCGCTAAAGAACAAAAAGTTCTTTGTCCAAAATCGGTCGTAGACTATCAGCTGTTAATCAATGGCTATATAGGGCCACGGAGCAAGTCGATTAGCTCCGCCACCGAATTAGAATATTAATTAAACGGTAGTCTTACGAAATGATCCATAGGATCGGGAGAATTGTATTAGTAACCTAACAACGGCCTCAGGTCCATCCAAAGTTCTAACTACAAACACAAACACAAACTACCCAAAACTGGGAACAAAAAATATGACCAAGGCAACCAAGCTAAAAGTCAAACGAACGAAGAAATCATTTAAGCGACACGCGCTATTTATTGCAAATATTACTATTGCTATATCAGTTGTTGCGGTTATTGGCATCGGCCAAAACAAAGTTAGTGGTTCAGACACTAAAACATTATTTAATCAGACGACCACTAGTCAGGCGGCAGCTCCACTTGACACTGTGTCGTCAGCAGATATTGCAGTTAATATTGCTCAAGCAGTTAATATACCAGAGGTTATCCCGGTTGTTAACCAGGCTGATTCTGCCAAAGCTCAGATCAGTCAAGCTACTACAACTGAAGCAGTAGTTGGAAAACCGCAACTAGTAGCTGGTGGCTCTAAATCTCGACAAGATATTACAAAATACACAGCTCAACCTGGCGAAACCTTAGCTGATATTGCCAATAAATATGGTGTCAACACCGACACCATAAAATGGTCAAATAATCTTACGGCTGATACTTTTACGACTGCAACAGACATAACCATACCTCCTAGAAATGGTGTGGTTTACCAGGTGAAGGCCGGTGATACAGTAGACAGTTTAGCTTCTAAATATAGTACATCCAAAGAACAAATTGTTGCCTTCAATGATATTGAGTTAACGGGCACATTGCCTGTGGGTGAGAATATTTTAATACCTGACGGCAAAAAGCCTGCTGACCCAGCCCCTGCTCAGGTTGCTACTGTCACCAGGAATACTACTGGCGCACCTGTTAGTAGCGGTACAGTTGCTGCGGCTACTTATGCTTTCGTTGCTAACTACGGTGGTAATGGCTATTCACCAGGATATTGCACTTGGTATGCTGCCTCTAGAGTATCGGTTCCAAACAATTGGGGTAATGCAAATACTTGGGCTAGTAGAGCTCGGGCTAGTGGCTGGACAGTTAGTTCAGTTCCAGTTTCAGGGGCTATCTTCCAAACTGGAGCAGGATATTATGGACATGTTGGTATTGTTGAAGAAGTTCATGATGATGGAACTATGACAATATCTGATATGAACGGTATAGCTGGATTTGGTCGAGTTGGTTTTGCTAGAGTTCCTGTTGGCCAATACCCTAATTACATATACAGATAAACTCATGGCTTAAGTACAAAATAAATCTTGTGAATAGAATAACAAACAGACATTTTCTCCAAAGCAGCCAATGGGCAAAGTTTCAAAAACAACTTGATCATACAGTTTTTGCTAGAGCTGGTGATGGTTGGGAATTTCTTGCGATACTTGAGCATGGTGATGGCAGGGTGGGTCGAGTATTTAATAGGTTGTATTTGCCATACGGACCTACATATTATAATGAACAGGGTCTAGAGTCTGCCCTGATAGAGCTAGATAAACTAGCTAAACAAAAGAAGGTTGATTATGTACGTATCGAGCCCTATATGGCTTACGAAGGCCATGAGCCTAGCTATGACAGCTATGGCTACAAAAAGCACTCTAGGACATCACAGCCCGATTTAACGCTCCTGATAGACTTAAATAGGCCATGGGAGCAAGTTAGACAAGACATTTCAAAAACAAACAAATATGCCTACAATAAAGCAACTAAAAATGGCCTAGAATTCAGGATATCTTATAGCCCAGACGAGGTTGAGCCATTTGCTGAAATGATGCGTGAAACTGCTTCTCGTACAAAATCTATCTTTCATGCCGAAAAATATTATTGCAAACTACTAAAAACACTTGGACCTGAAAAATTTATTGGCATTGCCTATGCTGTTTATGATAATAACCCAGTTGTTGGTATACTATTCGTTGATGATTTGGAGTCTGGGGTGAGATATTATATGCATGCTGGCTCATTTGATAAAGCCAGAGAACTGCGCATTAATGCCAATGCCTCACTAGTAATGTTTCTACTGGAAAATGCTCACAAAAATAATATTAAAATTTTTGATTTTTTTGGTGTTGCTCCAAAAGATGCTCCATCTACACATCGCTGGGCTGGTTTTTCTCGGTTTAAAAGATCATTTGGTGGTCAAGATTTTCAATATAGTGGCACTTGGGAAAAACCAACAAATAGATTTAAATATTCACTACTTACAGCAATGCGAAAACTAAGGTAGTTATATAACAGATAAAAAGTTATAATAACAATTGATGTTTGTAGATAAGGTTAAAGTAAAAGTAAAAGCTGGCAAAGGTGGCGATGGAGCTGTTAGTTTTCGGCATGAAATATATGTCGACAAGGGTGGCCCAGATGGAGGTGATGGTGGTTATGGTGGCGATGTAATTGTCAGGGCGAGTCGTAACGAAAATACTCTTGCAAAGTTTCGTTACACAAAGCTGATAAAAGCAGAAGATGGTCAAAATGGTAGCAAAGCCAACCGCCATGGTAGATCGGGTAAAAACCTTGTAATTAGCGTCCCAGTTGGAACGGTTATTCTAGACGATACAGGTAATGAAATCGTTGCTGACTTAAACAATGACGATGATGAATTTGTTTTAGCTAAAGGTGGAGATGGTGGATTTGGCAATGCTCATTTTACATCTTCAGTTAGGCAGGCGCCGAAGGTGGCCGAAAAAGGCGAATTGGGCGATAGTCTAGATCTCACATTTGAACTTCGCATGATAGCAGATGTTGGTTTAGTTGGTTTGCCAAATGCGGGTAAAAGTACATTTCTGAGTGTAGTAAGCAATGCTCGCCCTGAAATTGCCAACTATCCTTTTACTACAATTACACCAAATCTTGGTATGGTTGACCTAGGCAAAGATAGTTCTTTACTTATTGCAGATATACCTGGGTTAATCGAGGGTGCGAGTCAGGGCCGGGGACTGGGTGGTGAGTTTTTGCGTCACGTTTCCAGATGTAACGTGCTGTTGCATTTGATTGATTCCACGACGGAAGATATTGCAAAAGACTATATGGTTATACGAAATGAACTTAGTAGCTATAGTCCCGAACTGGCTCAAAAACAGGAAGTAATTGCATTAACTAAGATAGATTTAGTAGATAGTGATATAGTAGAAATGCAAAAACAGCTATTATTCAAGGTGATGAGTCCGGAAAAAAACATATCTATTTATGAAATATCATCCCAGGCACACATATTAACACATGATTTACTTGCAGTACTACATCGTATTGTAAGTAAACAAACCCAAGATAAACTAAACAAATCAAAGTCCGATTCGGAGCGAGTAATAATAAAACTACAAGACAATCCAGACAAATGGAAGGTTCAGGTTAAAGCTAAACATGTATTGGTGACAGGTCATAAGATAGAAAAGTTTGCCCGGCGAACTGATTTTGATAATGAACATGGTGTTGCTAGACTGCGAGATATTATGAAGAAAATGGGCATTTTGCGTTACCTTGAAAAACAACAAACACCTATAGATACCAAGATAGTCATCGGTAGCCCTAAGGTAGGTGAAATAAAATATTGATTTGTCATGAAATATAAAAATAACTTTTACTTTTATGATTTAGAGACAACTGGCTTATCACCCAGTCGTGGACAGATAATGCAATTTGCCGGACAGCGGACAGATATTGATTTAACTCCAATTGGAGAGCCAGATAATATTTACATTAAAATAAATCCAGACATCCTGCCAAACCCAGAAGCAGTGTTGGTAACTGGTATTACTCCTCAAAAAACATTGGCCGATGGTATTAGTGAAGCTGATTTTTTGCAGTATTTCTATGACAATATTGCTCTTCCGGGAACAATATTTACAGGCTTTAACACTATTAGGTTTGATGATGAGTTCATGCGATTTTTAAATTATCGAAATTTCTACGACGCATATAAATGGCAGTGGAGTGAAGGTCGTGGAAAATGGGATATGCTAGATATTGTTCGTATTACCAGAGCATTGCGTCCAGAGGGAATAAATTGGCCTGTAGATAGAGATGGTAAACCTGTAAATAAACTTGAACTATTAACCAAACTTAATAATCTTGATCATCAGAATGCTCACGATGCATTGAGTGATGTGAATGCTACGATCGCTATTGCCAAGATGATAAAAAAGCATCAACCAAAACTGTTTAAGTATTTGTTTGAAATTAGATCAAAAAAAGAAGTCGAAAAATTAATATTGGCTGGCAAGCCATTTGTTTATTGTTCTGGTCGATACCCTAGTGAGTATCAAAAAACAACTATTGTGGTAATAGTGGGGGAACATCCAAATCAAGCCGGGAGTTATATTGTTTACGATCTTCGACATGATCCGACGAGTGTGTTAAATATGACCGTTAACGAGATCGCAAAGTGGTATTTTAACAGATATGATAAAACAGAGTCACCCATTCCGTTTAAATTACTCCAAACCAATAAGTGTCCAGCAATCGCACCACTAGGCGTTCTGTCTGTAGACGACCAAAAGCGATTATCAATAGATATGAGTTCGATTAAGCTGAATTATGATAAGCTTGCTAAATCGACTGATATTGCCGATAAGCTAGCCGAGATATTTAACCAAGATGCTAAATCCAAGCAGTCAAAATATAGCTCTGAAAAAACAGATGTTGATAGTCAACTTTACGAAGGCTTTTTTGATAGTTCAGATAAATCAAAAATGCAAATAGTGAGGGGTTTAAGCTCTGAAGATTTGGCGGATTTAAATTTTGATTTTGCTGATTCGAGGCTGACTAAAATACTTTTACGCTATAAAGCACGTCAATATCCAACCAGCTTAACAGAAGAAGAAAAAATAGAATGGGACAAGCATGTTAAGACCAAGTTGGGACAGCCAGGCGGTGAATTAGAGGTATATTTTAAACAATTGAATGAGTTACTCAATAAATACTCAACCGACAGTAAAAAAATGTATTTGTTGGAAGAGTTGAGACTATACGGTGAAAGCCTGGTACCATACAATTATTAATTTTTATCAGTTTATCTACAAACTAAATAGATAATAAATCTAGCATTTTTTGGTCTTGGTAGTACTTTTCGATACGATATTTGTTTCGATATACAGCTAACCCTAGCGCAAAAAAGCTTAGCATCAACAATAGCACCATAAGTGGATAAAAATCTAGTTGGATGGTTGTTCCGGGAATCATCCCTAGTATCAAAAATTTTATCAACTGTTTTTCTATGCCAATATTTGATAATACATCAATCACACCAATAGATGGAACAAGATATGCAATTAAAAATGGTTGGTACCACACAATGCTAGAGCCTCGCAGTTAATTATAACGCAATAATACAACAAGTTTATTTATAAAGCAATAATATTTTATATTAGCTTAAGCGTTTTTTTATATTTTGCAATCTATCTCTATTGATTAAACACTCGCTTACCCCGATAAACACCAATGTC
>CAYQBK010000092.1:0-4785 GCA_964415715.1 uncultured Candidatus Saccharibacteria bacterium | reverse complement strand
GGGCATTATGCCACATAGCGGCGTGGCTATAGTGCTACAGCCCGACGACCCTAGTGCTCGTGTGATACTAGATAGAACGGCCGACGAACGCCACACAAAAATACTATATATTGAAAATACTGTCATAACAGATATTGATAGTACGGCTAAAGGTTCAACATTTGTATTTGAAGATATGCCATTACATTTACCAATACTTGGTAGGTATCAAATAGAAAATGCAATGTTGGCAATAAGTGTAATGAAATATTTATCAGCTAGGGACATGCTTAGTCGCGATCAAAAAATCATACAACATGGTTTAAATAACTTGAACATTCCGGGTAGAGCTGAAATACGCCAGGTGAATGGCCACATGATTATATTAGACTCTGCCCATAACCCGCAAAAAATACAGGCGTTTTGTGAGCTAATAGCCAGTTTAGGTTTTTCTGTAAAGCCTGTGGTTGTATATGCTACCAAAAAGTCCAAAGATTATCATTCGTCGCTAAATATTATGAAGGACTATATATCTGGGCTAGTCGCAACAGAATTTTTTGTAAATATACCCAAGCCAGTTATTACCTGTGAAGCATCAGCAGTATTGGCCCAGACTGCTCAAGCTATGGACATAAACGTTATTGGCAACTTTTCGGATCCAAACCAAGCACTAAAATATGCCATAAAAAATATACCAGAAACAACCCCAATAATAGTCACTGGCAGTATGTACTTGCTAGGCGAAATACAAAATAGCTTGAACTTACAAAACTAAAATAGCCACACTGCTTGGCAATGTTTGCAAAATACCGTAAATATAGTATGATATACAAATGAGTACTGAAGATATACAAAATAACCCCAGCTCGACATAAGAATCTCCTCTTTTTGCTATATATAACAGGGCGCTAGCCCTGTTATAATTGTTTTTGTTCATAAAAAATAAAACAAAAAGGAGACACCTATATGGAGCTTGAGCTCATAACACTATTTTATATTGTCGATACATTTTGTGTAACATATGAACCAATTTGGCGGAAATCATTGATTGAATCAGGGGCTAGAAAACGAAACAGATTATGTAGAATGAGTTTATCTGAGATACTTACAATTATGGTTTACTTTCACAGTAGTGGTTACCGTACATTTAAATGGTATTACGAGAGACAAGTTTTAGGGAGCAGCTATATGCATAGCTGTTTTCCGAATGCTGTTAGCTATACTAGATTCTTAGAACTAATGACTGAGCACATTACGCCCATTGGTGAATTTCTGTTGTGGCTCTGTAGCTTATCAGATAGATCAGGTACATACTTTATTGACAGTACAAGTTTGGTTGTCTGTAGCAATTTACGCATTTTCCACAATAAAGTATTTAGTGGGGTAGCTTCAAGAGGTAAAACCAGCGAAGGCTGGTTTTACGGGCTTAAGTTGCATATTACTATCAATGACAAAGGCGAGCTAATGTCACTTCAGATTAGTCCTGGCAATATATCAGACAGCAATATGAATATCGTCTCTCAGATGTCCAAAGGCTTAACAGGTAAACTATTTGCAGATAGAGGATATATTTCCAAAAACTTATTTTCTATTCTTTTTGGACAAGGTTTACACCTTGTTACGGGAGTAAAGAATAATATGAAAAACAAGTTAATGCCAATGTACGATAAGCTGATGCTTAGGAAAAGATTTATCATTGAAACCGTGAATGATCACTTGAAGAATAGTGAACAAATAGAACATACCCGACATAGAAGTATTGCAAACTTTATATCCAACCTATTAGCAGGATTAGTAGCTTACCAGCTATTACCGAAGAAGCCTAGTATCTATGTTTCAAAGAACTTTGCTATTAAGGGTTAGGGTTATGTCGAGTTGGGGTTAGATATAATAGATTGTTTTTGTTTTGGGTTTTTTGAAAAAGGCAAAATAAAAAAGACCCCTCGCAGACGGGCCTTTTTTACGATAAATTGATATAGAATTAAGCTACTTTTTTAGCTGTAGCAACAGCTGTAGCTGTTTTTGTTCGACGACTAATACGTCCACCTTTTTGACCAGCTTTGCGAGCTAGCTCGCGGTTGGCAAAAAAACCACCTGTTCGACCCTTTTTACCGCCCTTTGCACCTATTTTAGCATAAAAATCTGCACCATGACGCTTTTTGTTTGTTGATGCGGCGGCTTTGCCACCAGTTACTGTTCCAGCCATGCTAAAACCTCCTATTAGTTGATTTCTCTCAAATAAAAAGAGGTTAAACAGCCACGCGATGTCTGCTTAACCCTCTATTTATGTATATACACTAGCAGTATTTGTATTATTTGTCAACTAGCTTATGTTATATTGCGGTAATTATTGTTCAGATTTGAGAGTGCCCAGATATTTTATCCATTCTTCTTTGGTTATTGTTTGAGCTGACTTGATAAAAACTAGTGAGCCGTCTTTGGTAAAAACAACCGTCTGAGGACCTTTTATAGATTGGCCTAGATAGGCTTCAAAACCACCAATATCTAGTTTGGTGTTGGCGTTTATATCTTTGGCAAGCTTGGCCACACCGGCTACTGGATCTGTTTTAAAATTGTTAGGTATGTTTTGCTGACTTATTATTAGGTCAACACCAGAAAGCTTGTCTGGGTAGCTAGCTACTTTTCGTTCATTGTCATACGACACTTTGTCTGGTTTATTACTTGAATACAGTACTGGAAAGCTAGGCTTTGGTGCATCAGCACTCGCCCCACCAACAGTTGGCTTTTTATTGTTTGGTTTGTTTAATATATTTACAGTCAATGCAACTCCTGAAACTATAACAAAAAGCGCAGCCAAACCTAAAATCAGCCTTTTTCGACCCAGGCCACCAAATATTTGCCTGACCCTTAACCATAAACCTGTCGATTTGGCCTTACTTTGTTTGCTGCGACTAGTTTTTGGTATTTTTAGTTTTGGTAGATGTATTTTACTTGGCAAGCTAACACTTATATTTATCTGTTTTGGTGCCGCCGATGTAGTATTGTTGGTCATTGGAGCATTTTTGACTGGTATAGGCTTTTGAACTATTTTTGAATTGATATTAACTTTGGGTGAATGATTTGCCCGGGGGTGTTCGGCTGGTATTTTGGTCTTTTTTATCCCGCCTTGAGAAGGCTTTCTTGGCTCCATTATGTCAGCGCTACCTCGCCTGACATTGCCAGCCGAATATAGATCATATCTTTTTTGTTTTCCTCTGTCCATTTGAATATATTGTAATACTTTTATGCTTATTTTACTAGACTTATTATTATGCTCTATGGGAAAGGAGTGTCCAATGGTTGAAGTTCTCCACCGGTAAATGTTTTACCATGGCGCATGCGTTTACTTGGATCGGCAATAAAGAATAGGCTTAAATCAGCTATAGTTGGTCCACGACTTACGTCTTCGGGATAGCCAAAAGCCTGGGAGCTATCGATGCTGACAAACATATAATAATATTGAGCAAAATTTGTGTTGGTACCACTACCATCAACAGGAACATATGCTGCTGGTGTACCCAATGTAACAACACCGTAGTTAGTATCCTGGCCCCAGCTAGCTGTCGCCGCAGTCGATGAACGATAACGCATATTCCACCTAGCACCTATTGAGTTGTCAAGCCCGTTCAATAGCCATTTGGTCGGCGTTACATCGCTGTCGGTATCAATAAAAAATGAATATTTGGCAACCTGAGGCTGTGACTGCAAGGTAGAATAATACGCCCTGTCAGAACCAGTGATCAGTGCCGCGCAACCTCCGCCCAGGACATAAGCCTTGCCACCATTATATGCGGCTGCTGCACCATATCGAGCACCAGTAAATTTGACATTGGTTTGTGACCAGTTTCCAATACCGGTTGGGTTGTTGCCACTAGCAATAGTCGTATTGGCACTAATGGGTGTAATATAGGTGTTTGTCGTACAGGTTGTGGCATTTGATCGACCACCAAACAAATACATGTAGCCATTATAAGCATAGCCGTCGGCGTTGTATACATTTTGTGGCAAACTAGTAGTATATGACCAGGCCCCTATGGTGCCATTGGAAGCTATCTGAGCATATTGGACGTCGTTCAGATAATTGGTGCCATCAAAACCACCCAATATATATAAATTATTGGCGTAGGCAATAGCTGTATGGCCCCGCCGAGCAACATTAAAGGCTGTCATGCCGGTACTAGTCCAGGCCGATGTAATATCACCGCCACTGGCTAGTGTTGGACTAGCGTAAATAGTAGTTTGGCTAGTGCCACCTGTCTGACCACCAGTAACATATATGCGATTATTCCAAACTGTAGCACCTATCTCAGTGCGAGCGGCTGGCAAAACATTGCTCGCGATTGACCAAGTACCAGGCACACCAGCAACCGGAGTACTATAATAAACTGCTGTTTGAGCGGTGCCGGCACTGTTTTGACCACCAACATAGTAAAGCGTACCTCCGGACGCCACCAGTTTACCCCACGCACTAACTGCTACCAAATTATTGGCCGCAGCCGTCCAGGTTCCTATAGACCCATCACTGTTTAATGGCGCATAGTAGACATTGTTAACAGCGGTCGTACAGCCAATATTTGAACAACCACCTGCGTAATATATGTAGCCATTTAGGACGGTTGCACTACCACCAATATTGTCTGCTCCAATATTATTACCGCTGTTATATAGGGCCGGAGAGCCACTATAGTTGTTATATAGCTGAAAAGTCTGAACCGATGCAGTCATACCTGAACAGGCAGCTGGCGGAGCATTGGTCGTATCGGCACAACCGCCAATTGTATATACATAGCCATTAGCTACAATAGC
>CAYQBK010000091.1:0-3299 GCA_964415715.1 uncultured Candidatus Saccharibacteria bacterium | reverse complement strand
GTTATCAGATTCACCGGCTTTGACCGCTCGGAAAATATCTAGTGCCTTAAACTCAGCATCTTTAGCCTTGGCTATTAAATCTTCTAGGCTTTCCTTTGAACTTCCTTTAAAGCTGTTCAGTTGGCTTATGGCGTGATCAATGGCTTCGGATAAGCTAGTTTGAACGTCATGATAACGTTTAAAAAGCTCGTCTTTTAGTTTGACACTACCATCTACTATGTCTTTGCGGGTTTCTTTACCACTTTTGGGGGCAGTAAGTATACCGACAGCAACACCTACACCAACGCCTATTAAACCAGCTATGGCGGTAGATTTTATTTGTTTTTTGTTTGTCATATAGATAAACCTTTATTTTTTAATGAGTTTTAATATTAGTTGGGCTATAGCCGTTGGAGCTGCATATTGTCTTATCGTGTTTGACGCCGAAGCGACATTTTCGGCAACTATTTCCGCTTCGTCGGCAATATTGTTCAGCTTGTTTGCTACCCTAATAAGCAAAACTGTTAATATTATTGCCAACACTAGAAATATTGCTAATGTGACTGATAGGACTATGACTAGTATTTCGTATGCATCCATGTGAACTATACTAACATACATAAGCGTTATTGTCCAGCCCTTATTATAGTTTTTTTACATTTGGTCAAATATATTTGTAGTTTATATATGTTAATAGTGCTCTAAAATAACCAGGTTTTCTATGTGGGGAGTCCTGGGGAAGAAGTTGAAACCCTGAGCATAGGTTATTTGGTAGCCCGATTCGACCAATATTTTTACATCACAGGCTTGAGTACTAGGGTTGCAGCTAAGATATATTATTATTGGTGGTTGAGAATCAACTAGCCTTTCACCAACATCACTGTGCAGGCCTGCCCTAGGCGGGTCTAGTATAACTATTTCATCGCCAGTGATATATTGCAGTGCACTTTCACTGGTAGCAGTCACTACTTGGCAGTTGTGGCGACCTACCATATTTTGTTTGGCTTGTTGGGTTGATTCGTCGCTGACTTCGACCATTGTGAGTTTTTGTGTGTTCATAACTACACTTAAGCCAATACTCCCAACACCACTATACATATCTAATATATTATTGATACTAGATTTTTTGATTTCTGCAGCAATGATATTTAATACTTTTTCATAAACGGGAATATTTACCTGAAAAAATGACCTCGTACTGTACTTAAACTCCCGGCCTAGCAAAGTGTCCGCCAAATTTTGGTTATTTTCACGCAAAACTTCAGTGGCTACTGAGGCTGGACTTTTAGGGTTTGAATATAATATTTCAAAAATAGAATTTGGGTATTCAAAGCTATCAAATGCACTAGCGATATCTTTTTCATTTACAAATAAACTTATTCCAACCCTACCCGACTGATCACTCCGCAGTATGACACTTTTTAGCGGTCTGGCTTCTATATGGTTATCATTTATGTATTTTATGATCGCCCGCCCAGCTTTGTTGATATTATTGGTGGCCAGCAGGCTGTCTTCAACTGCAATCTTCTGATGACTACCACGCCTATGAAGGGCCAAGCTTACCTTGTTGGTATCTGTAAAATACCAAAAATTATATTCCATTTTATTGCGGTATCCAAAATCGCTAGGTGACTGATAAAATGGCTGCCAATCGACCACAACACCTTCCCGGGCAAAAGCTTCTGCTAATATTGACTGTTTTTGTGCAGCTTCGACATCATAGCTCATTATTTGCCAAGGGCTAGTTGATAAATACATATTCGGCTCTGCAGGATCTATCCTATCTGGGCTAGGTTTCAACACATCCAGAACATAACCCTCGGCCCAATCTTTTTTGCACCGAGTTAATTGAACGGCTACTTTTTCACCAGGCAATGCCCCCCAAACAAATATTTTTTTGCCGTTTTGGTCGGCTCCAATACCCTGTCCACCATGAATTAGTTTATCAATAAATATTTCTACTGTTGGCAGTGGTTTACGATTTTTCATGAGTTGCTCATTTTAGGTTAATATTATGCATATTTAGGGGCGCTTATTATTTCATTTATTGATTTATATCTATCAAGTTTATGATTAAAAACAGTCGTCTTGGCTTCTTTTAAATATAACGTCCATGGCGCTTGAATAACTTCTATTTTTTCACCATTGTCTATTTTTTGTTTAACAATTGATTCGATATCCCATGCAACATACAAATAAACAAACCATTCAGTTTTTGGCTGGGGTTGATAAACATTTAATAGTTTCCAATGTTTAAATACATATCCGGTTTCCTCACGCATTTCACGTTTGGCTGCTTGTAATGGATTTGTTTCCCCTGGGTCAACTCGGCCACCGGGCAAACTATTTTTTCTAACAGTGCCATCTGGTTGGTATTCATTTAAGACAATAATATTACTGCCGTCAATGCCGATAATCTGCACCGTATCTGGCCTTTTGGCCATTTCAAAATTAACAATACTTCCGTCATACATTTTTTGAGGCCACTGGTACACAGAAAATATCTCGCCAACAAATACTAAATCAGCATCTTTGGGTATGAGTTTTGCGTCTTTAGGTAGTATTCTATTATTCATATAAATCCTATAGTTTTAGTTCTTTGTGGGCTTGTTTTAATAAGTCTAGTAGTTTGGGGTATGTTTCTGGTTTTGTATTGTAGCTTGCTCTAAAATATATAATATTATCGGCGACTTCTAATACTATTTTTTCATCTATATCATACATATTTGCCATAAAGCTCGGGTTTACAAGTTCAAAACTAGCAAGCCTATCACCCTGTGACGCAAAGACTTCAAATTTATGATTAAAATTGGTCCATTCGAACTGATATTTTTCTGTCCCAGGTGGCTGTTTCACATTATCTATTGAACTAACTGCTATAAATGATTCTTTTGGACGAATGAGTATATTGCCGTAGTTTTTTGGGACTGTGATTTGCCCAATGATATAATTGTGGTCGTTTTGAGCACCTGATTGATATGTATATATTTGTATCAGGATGCCGTTATACATACCGACAACCTGGTTATTAATATCAGATACACCAAAGGCTCCTCTACTAAATACTTGGCCTCTGGCTGGTAAAAATAGCCAGCCCATATCTGCCGAATAATACATACCGTTTTGTTCAGCAAACTGCCTAATATTCGTATTGATACTAGAAACGCTAGCTGTAGTTTGATCAATAATGCTGAGTAACCAGCTCTCACCATTACGCACAAAAGTCCATAACTCGCTAAATTCACTATTATCTTGAAATATTGTTTGACTAGTCGACACGTCTATCAGCATATCGTTGGCTTTGGCATCTATTAGCACAG
>CAYQBK010000090.1:0-3982 GCA_964415715.1 uncultured Candidatus Saccharibacteria bacterium | reverse complement strand
TAATCATCTAGAACGTTCAATGATGAAAATAGCTATGACACAGGTTATTTTAGAATCAAAACTGGCTCAGTATGCTAGTCGATTTCGAGCCATGACCGCCTCTCATGATCTAGCTAGTGATTCATTGGATGAATATAAATTGCAATACAATCGTGCTAAACGAGCAATCAAAGATGAACGACTCAAAGAGATGATCAATGGTTTAAGAAAGGCCCATCTATGATAAACGGCAGTGTTGTAGTGGTTAAAGATTTAGTGATTCATGTTGAGTTTGTTGATGGAATGCCCGAAATTGGTGAAGTACTGATTGTTGATAATAAAGATCAAGCGCCACTACTAGTTGATATCATTAAGGATGAATCAACAGTTGTCTGTATCAATTTACGAGCTAGCAAGAATATTCAAAAATCAATGTCGGTAAAACGTACGAATAAAGGTATTGAAATACCTGTTGGCGAGGCGGCTATTGGGCGGATATTTGATGCTTTGGGTGCCCCACTTGATGGCAAGCCATCTGTATCAGCCGACACGCCTCGACGTAACATTTTAAAACTACCACCCAAAAGTACTAACTTTAAGGCTGCTAAACCTGAGATACTTGAAACTGGGGTCAAGGTGATTGATTTCTTTACACCATTTGTTAAGGGGCGCAAGATTGGTGTTATTGGTGGTGCTGGCGTGGGTAAAACTGTCCTCACTATGGAACTCATTCATAATATTGCTCGTAATAGCAAGGGTCTGTCATTTTTTGCTGGTATTGGTGAGCGTGTTCGTGAGGGACATGAGCTATACGAAACACTTCAGGAATATGAATTACTCGAAAATACTGTTATGCTTTTTGGACAGATGAATGAAAATCCTGCTCAGCGTGCCCTAGTGGCAATTTCCGCAGTAGCTTTGGCTGAGTACTTTAGAGATGAAGAAAAGAAAGACCTGTTGTTTTTTGCAGATAATATGTACCGTTTTGTCCAAGCTAAAAATGAGCTGGCAACTATTATGGATCAAATACCTAACGAAGGTGGTTATCAGCCGACAATATTTTCTGATATGAAAATATTGCAAGATCGACTTAGTTCAAATGAGAATGGCTCTATAACGTCAGTGCAAACCATATATGTTCCGGCTGATGATCTGTCTGATCCAGCAGTTCAGGTGATACAGCATGAGCTTGATTCTATTATTGTACTTAGTCGTAAGATTGCTGAGCAGGGGATACGGCCAGCTGTTGATCTAAATCTAACCACCTCTAGTTTATTGAGCCCCGAAGTCGTCGGAGATAGACACTATATGTTGAGCGTTCAAGTTCAGTCTATTTTACAAAAATATGAGCAACTAAAAGGCATAATTGCTATTATTGGTGAAAATGAATTATCACCGGCCGATAGGGCTGAATATGCCAAGGCCAAGAAGTTGATCCAATATTTTTGTCAGGATATGCACGTTACTGAACGACTAAATGGCAAGCCTGGTCAATATAGCACCCGCGAAGAAACACTAAAGGGTATTGAAGAAATAATAGCCTAATAATTATGGTTGATAAATTAAACAAAGATAATAATAACAAGCTTGATCAAGAACAGATCAAAAAGCTTGCCGATGGCTATTTTCATTGCAAAGTTTATTCACCATATCAAACATATTTTGAAGGATATGTGAAAAGTATATCAGCCGAAAATGATACCGGCCCATTTGATATTTTGGCTCATCATCATAACTTCTTAACGTTATTAAAGCCATGTGAAATAGTGATTCGAAATATTGAAGATATGCCTAGTGATAACGAAGAAGTTATAAAAATAGCTCGGGCGATAATGCAAGTTAAGCCACATGAAGTTGTGGTTTTCTTGGATATCTAGCCAATAAGACGTATCACTTGATTACCCGAGCGATATGTAATCAAATGAGCAACTAGCCCCAGGGCTACCACTTTTTGTTGAGCTAATACTAAAACCAGTAGTCGTTTTAGTTATAAAGTAATTCAACTCGGCACACGCAGAACCTATAGGGCTAATAACTATATGGGGTGTTTGGCTAAAACCGGTATTAAATTTGACGTTTGCGATTACGCCAGGTCCGCTTCCAGCACCAAAGTTAACTGTTATAGTGCCGGCCGTATCAGATCCATTTAGTGAAACTGTACCCGATCCACCCACGGCGCTCCCTCGGCTGATCTCTGGGGTTGGTCCACCAGCGTCAATATGGTGATTTATTTGGAGATCACTATTTAGATTAAACTTATCAGTGTTTAACATTGGTGTAGTAATTGGGCCACCAAAACTTGCAGTCCCTGCGATTGATAGATTCTTTTGAACCGATAACGTTCCCTGGATGGCGGTATTACCAGCGATGGCAAGATTACTGGCAACTGACACACTTTCAAAAGTGCTTGTCCCAGAAACAGTGATGCCTGGCAAGCTAAGTGCGCCACCAACACGAATAGTTCCCGCCACATCAAGACTGTCCCTGACCAGAACTCGTCCATTAAAAACTGCATTCGATGCAATGGTCAGTGTTTGTTTTGGGTCACCTACAGATGCATCAGTAGTTTTTATCTTGGCCAAATCATCTGCACTTAGCTCTTGGCCTAATACTCCGGCTTGCTTATCGGCATTTTTGCTAGATTTCCAGCTAATATAGGCAGCAAAGCCAGCTAGGCTCAAAACTAGCAAAAACAGCAAGAAGTAAACATTTATTTTTTCTATTAGACCTTTTACTCGTTTGCTAAATGTCTTTGGAGGGGCTTTGTAATTTTTGACATCATCTTCGTTGGTTACAGCATTTTTAACTTTGTGCTCGCCATTTAGTTCTTCAGTACTGGCTACAGAGTTTTCAACAATAGTATCATTTACCTCAAGTGAACTTTCGAGACTTTCTTCTTGGTTCTGCTTGTCTTCTGCCATTTTTATTTACTCCAAATACCTTTGGCATGATTATATCAAAACTACAACTAAAACACTAGCGATTTGATATATAGTATAAATATTAGTATTATATAGTGTGTAGAAAGAGTACCTGTGAGGATAAAATATATACAAAAAATAAAATTATTTATACTACCCTGTTTGGCTGTGGCTTTATTTTCACTGTCTATTGTGGCCAAAGCCGCACCGACCTATGTATCACCAAGTTATGGTGTTGATCAGATTCAGTTTGGTGCGGGCGGTTCCAATGATTTGAATTCTGCAGGCTATAATGCTCGGGCTTCTTTGGGTGATATTGGAGTTGGTAACTCGGCAAGTGCTGGATATCAAGCCTATGCAGGTTTTACGACTACCGAAGAGCCGTTTTTGGAAATAACTGTTCCTGCTCAAACAGTAGATTTTGGTGTGTTAGTTCCAGGTACTGGTCAGGCTATAGCAACCCCACAACCTATAGTTATTAGGGCGTGGTTATCTAGTGGTTACACATTAATAAATGGTTCCGATGGACCAAAATACAGTAGTCATTTTTTTAATACCTTATCAACCCCAACAGCATACAATTCCACACTGGAACAGTTTGGTATAAACTTAGTCGGCTCCAATACAAGCCCTCAGACAGCTGGTGCAAACCCAGACAATAGCTCGATTGCAGGCTTAACAGCAACTGGTAATGCAGCGGCTGGTTACAACACCGCAAATCAATACAAATATGTAAAAGGTGATGTTATAGCCAGTAGTTCAGCCAGCACAAGTGTTACAAAATACACTATCACATACATGTTTAATGCAAATGGCGCAACACCGGCTGGCAAATACACGATGAACCATGACATAGTGGCAGTGGGCACATTTTAGATTGTGGATAACTGCACAAAATATCTATATGCAACGAACAAAACTTGTATATAATAGTAAATGATTAGGCTCTTGCCCAGCAAAAATCTAGCGTAAACTAGATATAGGCATGAAATTACAGATACAATACGGAAAAAATAGTGGATATAAAGTTGGAAAAATCCTGAAACACTTTATTGTCGATGTCGAAGCAGATAAAACTTCTT
>CAYQBK010000089.1:0-4798 GCA_964415715.1 uncultured Candidatus Saccharibacteria bacterium | reverse complement strand
TTACGGGTCGTGGTTGCATGTTTGGCAAATGACCATTGCGAGCTAATTTATAAGCCCGCTGGCCATCAATTTTTATAGCACTAAAAACAGGTGGGCTTTGTAATATATCACCTTTGAACATATCAATACTATTTTTTACATCGTCTTGAGTAGGAACTATATCTGAGATTTTTGTTATTTCACCCTCTATGTCATCAGTTGATGAAACCGAACCTAAAACCATTTTTACGGCGTATTGTTTATCTTTTTTTAGTAGCATACCTAGTTGTTTTGTCGATTTACCAATCGCCAATATCAGCAAACCACTCGCCGCCGGGTCAAGGGTACCACTATGGCCGACCTTATATTTTTCACCAGTTAGGTCTTTTAGTATTTTTCGAATCTTATAAACGACGCCAAAACTACTAATCCCCACTGGTTTATTGACCAAAATAAATCCATCGTATTTATTATTCACAATCAAGATACTAACACATTACTAGCTGGAGGTATCATTTGATGCCGGAAATGGAGGAATAAATGGTGGTGGTGAAACAGGAGGGGCTTGATTTTCCGCAACTGGCAAACTAACATTTCCTGGTGTCATCTCAACTGCATTTATAGACTTTATCGGTTCAGGCCTGTTAGGGTCAAAGTCGCCAGATGCATCTATGGCCTGTTGAACAGCCTGTCTAGCCGCATCCGAATCTCTGTTGTCTACCGAAGCTGGTTCTGTAACAGAACTTTCAAAACTCATAACGTCATTTTCTATTTTGTCAATAGTTTCTGTTGCGTTAATATCAGGTCCGAGTGGCCTATTGAAAATACTTGGCTTTGGGTCAGCAAAATGCTGAAGCTTTTGATCTGGATCAACAACTTGGTTCTCATCGGGCTTGGGCGCAGCTGGAATAGTAGCCAGTTTCTGCTCAAAATTTGTTTCTGTAGATTGGTTATCGGGCTGTTGCTCGTTTAATGGATTGACATTATCACCCACTGTGTCATCGTGTTGTGAGGAATTCATTGGATGCTCATCAACCACAGGCTCGGCTACATCAGTTGCAAGGCCTGCATCGTTTTTAACCTCTTCGACTACACTATTGTCAATCGACTCTAGATCTATCGGTGAAGGCAGTTCTAAGCCAGCGTCTTTTTGGGCTTGATCTTCGTTTGCAAGCTCATTATTCAATTCCTCAGCTGACTTAAAATTACCCACGCCATCTATATCTATTTCATGCTCATCAAAATCTGGATGTTTTGGTGGAATTGGGTGACTAAGAGTCAAAACTCCATCAGCATCTATAGTATCCTCTGTTATTGGTGGCGATGGTGGCTCGACAACTTCGGCGGCTTCTTCCTCTACAGAATTTAACTCATTGGATATCAATTGTTGATTTGCGCCCTGAGCCATCAGCTGAGCACTCATTGTCATAACCTTAGAATTAGTTTTTTCATTACTGAATCTATCTGTCTCAGCGACAATACCCGTCAAATATGCAGTAGCTATCTGGTTATCCATAAGTCCTGCACCAAATTTATCGCTAATATCAAACAACATTTCACATAAACTACTAGCTTCGGCATCCTGCCAGTTTATACCCGCCACATCAACAGCTTTCTCGCCAGCCATTACTCCAATAACTGTTGCATCATGCAGTATGCGACCATGACTAACTATAGCTTTATCTATATGTTCACGATCCGTCACCCCTAGGGCAAAAACAACATCAACATAGAAATCGCCCTGGGAAAAGACAAGATCGTCTGAAGTAAGAGAAGTTTTGTATGGGGTGCTAAAAATCTTCACCATATCATCTTCAACTTTATACTTTAGCCGATCAGCCTTTGCTTTATCTAGAGACACGATAAAATCACGCAAACTATCTGTCGTACTCTCAATAAGGTTTTCAGGGGCTAAAAAGTTAAGGGTTGAGGGTATTTTACCACTAAAAACAGCGGTCGCTCGTTTATCTAGCTTATTCATTAGCAAAGTAAATGCCAATGCAGCCGATAGCTGGTCTATAGATGGGTCTTCGCTAACTGTTACTAATATATTCTGAGCTTCTTTGAGCCGTTCTATAACCTGTGTTTGTATGTTATTTTCCATATTTTTTTCGTATATTTTTTTAATTTTAAATACTTATATCGTCACATTAACATAAACAATATGTAATATGCAAGAGAAATCTTGAAAAAGTCTTGTTTATTTTGTATAGTAGCCTATTGACGATAACGTTAATAAATTAAAATCTCTTTAGATAGAGAAAGGACCAACAACTAAATGCCGATAATCAAATCAGCCAAAAAAAGAGTAAAAGTTACCAAAAAGGCTACTATTAGAAATAGCAAAACAAAACGAACGCTTCGCGAAGCCGTTAAAGCATTTCATGTAGCAATCAAGGGTGGTAAAGCTGACGAAGTATCAAAAACTAAGGCCAAAGCTGACAGTGCTATAGATACAGCAGCCAAGAAAAATGTTATTCACAAAAACAAAGCTGCCCGTAAGAAAAGCCAGCTCGCTACTGCAGCCAAAGCTAGTAGGGTAAAAACCATTATCAATAAAAAATCTGTTGTCAAAACTACAACTAAAGCAACGGTTAAATCACCTGTTAAAAAAACCGCTGTCACAAAAAAAGCTATCAAAAAACCAGAAACCAAAAAATAATATCATCCAAAATCGTATAGATCCTGGAATCCAGGGCTTGCTCTCGCCAACTCATTACTTTATAGTTTCCATTTTCGCTATATAGATAAATCTATTATTAGTTGCCTGATGGCGTTATCATAATCTATTTTGGCTGTTTTCATAGTCAGGTCAACTTTTATTGTTGTGTCTATCATTTTTATCATTTTGTTTTTACTAATATTTTTGGCTATTAACTGATTCTTTCGAACAACAAACGGACTCAAGCCTGTTTTTTTAACTATATCATCGCTATTTTGACCAATACCCGACCTAACCATAGCCAAAGAAATCAACTGCCATGTAATCATACCCAATATAGCCTGGGGCTCCATGCCTTGCGCACGCTGATCTTCATATAAACGGAGTGCCTTGTCGGTATTGCCAGATATTAGATTATCCAACATATTAAAGATGCTACTACTCGCTATTGGCATAGTTAGGCTATCAATCGCCTGTTTATCAATATTTTTTGTGTACAAACACAATTTGTGTATTTCTCTTTCTAGTAATTCCTGATTGGACCCTAAACGATCTATCAAATACTGCACAGTCTGCCTATCTATCGTAGACCCATTTTCTGCTATCTGATTAATAACCCAATCCTCAAGATCTCGCCCCTCCAATACGGAAAAACCTCGAATATCAGCAATTTTTTTAAGTTTGGTAGTTGTCTTGGCGCGTGAGTCAAGTTTATCTTCAACAAGCACAATATCGATGTTATCAGCCAAATTTATAGCAAGTTCAATAAATTTTTCGAGTAAAGTTTTATTGCTAGCTAGCGACCTAATACGCACTAATCTTTTTTCGGTTAAAAACGGTTGAACAGTGACTATCTCAGAGATTTTTTCCTTATCAAGCTCTTCACCTATGTATGACTCAATCGCCAAATCACCATAACGGGAACGAAAACTCTCAATAAACGCTGACGCTTCTTTGTCACGGAGATGTTTATTGTCACCTGTAAAGACATATAGCATGACTACCTAGCTCTCTTTTGACATTTAACACAAACATGAGTACCTCGCCCAGCCACTCGTATTTTACTGATAGGTTTTTGACATACTTTACACGGCAAACCTACCCGTGCATAGACATTGGCAAAATCCAAATAGCTACCCTTTTTGCCTTCGGCATTGACATAATTTCGGCTCGTAGAACCACCTTTTTGCAGACTTAGATTTAAAACCTTTACAATCTCACTGTGCAATATAGATATTTGATTGTTGTTTAAATTTCCTGTAATTGCCTCAGGGTGAATACGGCTATTGAACAGTACTTCATCGGCATAAATATTACCAATACCACTAATGATACTTTGATCTAGCAAGACAGATTTTATATTGCTTTTTCTTCGTCGCATAATGTTGCTACTAAAAACTTCTGCAGTAAAACTAGGCTCAAGTGGCTCTGGCCCAAGCTTGGCAATATTTGGCAGACTCGCAACATCATCAGTCTTGACTAACCTGACCCAACCAAACTTACGTTGATCATTGAAGAATAGTTTATCCCCACTGGTAAATTCAAAAATTATTCGGGTGGATTTATCTGGCAAATCTCCAACCAAACTATCGTTTGGATGCCCTGCTCCCCACTGTTGACTGCCAACATACACCATCTGACCAGTCATTTTCAAATGAGCCACCAAACTATGCGCAGAATCTAAATCAATAATAATTATTTTAGCCCGGCGATGAACCAATAATATTTTTGCACCAATAATATTAATTTGTAAGTCAGCTGTACTGACTGGGAAGCTTTTTGGATTATCACTAAAAACAGAACTAATAGTTTTACCAACTATCAGTTTATTTAACCCACGACATACTGTTTCCACCTCGGGTAACTCTGGCATACCTACTAGTTTACAGGCTAAGTTGCCCATATAGAAGCATAATATTATTTGACCCGAAACAATATAACATTTAACCTATTAGTTATGGATAGTATCAAAGATCTACTGCTGCAAAAAAACCTAGATGAACCAACCGAAATAACTGCCCTAAAGTCGTTTTGCCAGGAACAGTACCATTTTGAACCAAAAATCAAACTTCAGGACAGTTCCATATTTCTATCAGTACCAAACGGCATACTAGCAACCGAACTTCGCATGCGCCAAACAGAAATCAAAAAACGTTG
>CAYQBK010000088.1:0-23059 GCA_964415715.1 uncultured Candidatus Saccharibacteria bacterium | reverse complement strand
CTAGTTAGGTTTAGAGCCTGTTCTTCTCGATACTTCGTGGTTGATGGCCACTAATTTGATTATAATAATCAAAATGTATTTACTAAATTGTAATTTATATTATACTCGACAAAATTTAAAAACCCAAAATATACTCGACTTACGCAAAATCCCTGCCCTAGCTGAGCTAGTTTCGGATGAGTTAAAACTGATTTTATCTGACGGAAAGGTATCTGTAGATACATTGACGGCAGAAAAATCAGTTTTAGTCGGTCGAAATAGTTCAGATGGGGCAGAAATTTTGCATAAGTCGAGTGTACTACTGATCTGACGAGATGTAGTATGAAACTTCGTTGATGAGTGGCATGCTTTGATTGATGCGCCAAACCTGTTGTATAGAACCATATTGGTCAACCGCTAGAACTGCAGGATACTGCATAATATCGTATAGGTTTGCCATGGCTGAGCCGTCCCTCGTGTCGACGTCTACCATTTCAATTTTATGGCCAGTACGATGTTCAAATTCAGTCTCGAAATCTAATACCATTCTTTCATGTTCGGATTTGCTTCTATATATTATAACTACTCTCATATCTTCCTTTTTTGTGGCTTACCCGAAACTAGCCAGCATTAAACTGGCTAGTTTAGCTGATACTTTCGAGACTTTATTGTTTAACTACAACCCGTGGTAGACCCGCATGAAGTACAAACGTAGCAGCTGCCGGCTCTTTGAGTTTGATTACCACAGTTATAGCATAACGGAGCAACGTCGTCTTTGGCAACCCTGTTATGGTTATTTTCTGTATTTTCTAGCTCTAAAATGTCTAAGTTAGCATCTTCAAGCTGTTCATCAGCCTCGAGTAATGTAGTTTGATTGTCGTCAGGCATATCATCTAGATTGGCTAGCCCTAGCTCAAGCCTGTCATCAAATGACAAATAATCTAGCGCCATTCTTCTAAATATATAATCTGTTATCGAGCTAGCGGTTCGTATTTCAGGATCGTCCGTGATGCCAGATGGAGCAAAACTTCGACTTTTCATGGTTTTGACATAGCTTTTGAGCGGTACCCCGTATTGCAAACCATGGCTAACAGCTATAGCAAATGAATCCATCAGCCCTGATAGGGTCGATCCCTGTTTGGATACATTGATAAACAGTTCGCCAGGTGTACCGTCTTCGTATTCGCCAACCGTAAAGAAACCTTTTGAATCTGATACATGAAATTCGTACGTCTTGCTATTTCGTCGACGTGGTAATTCACGCTTGATTGCACCTTTGATAACAAAATTATCATGGCTAACCTGATCCTGTTTTGCGTTCTGTTCTGAAGTACCAGCTTTTTTGGCCATCGACAATGGTTGAGCAACCTTACAGTTATCGCGATACACCGCTACAGCTTTGAGGCCCATTTTCCATGAATCTAGATGTATTTGTTCGATATCCTCGACAGTTGCGTCTTCTGGCATATTAACAGTTTTACTAATAGCACCAGACAAAAATGGTTGAACTGCAGCCATCATCTTAACATGGCCCAAATAATGAATAGGATTATCACCCATGGAACACGCAAATACATTTAAGTCTTTTTTGTTAAAATGAGGTGCACCAATAATAGTCTTTTCGGCGTCAATATAGGCAATAATATCTGCTATTTCTGATTGAGTATAGCCAAGTTGTTTCAAGGCTCGTGGCACTGTCTGGTTAACAATACTCATAGTGCCGCCACCAACCAGTTTTTTATGCTTTACAAGCCCCAGATCTGGCTCGATACCAGTAGTATCACAGTCCATCATAAGCCCAATAGTTCCAGTTGGAGCAAGCACTGATGCCTGACTATTGCGAACACCATATTTTTCAGCAAACTCATTCGCTTCATCCCAGGCAAGCGCGGCAGCGCTCAACAAATCTTCTGATACCAAGCTAGCATCGATATTATTTACGGCCTGCCTGTGCATTTTTAGAACATTTAACATCCCGTCTTTATCCTTGTGGTAGCCGGCAAATGGCCCAACGCGCCTAGCTATTTTGGCACTTGTTGCATAGGCATGACCAGTCATAATTGCCGTGATAGCCGCTGCTTGTGCTCTACCTTCGTCAGAATCATACGGTAAACCTTGAGCCATAAGCAAGGCCCCAAGGTTAGCATAGCCAAGTCCTAGCTCGCGATACGCTCGAGCATTTTTGGTAATAGATTCCGTTGGGTAGCTTGAGTAACCAACTAATATTTCTTGGGCTGTAAACAATAGCTCAACAGTGTGCTTAAATGCCTCAACATCAAAAGTGTTATCATCATTTAAATATTTCAATAGGTTTATCGATGCCAAATTACAAGCCGAATTGTCCAAATGCATATATTCACTACATGGGTTGGAACCGTTAATCGGACCAGCATTTGGGGTGGTGTGCCATTTGTTGATAGTAGTATCAAACTGCATGCCCGGGTCAGCACATTGCCAGGTTGCTTCGGCAAACTGTCGATATAAATCACGAGCTCGAAGTGTTTTAACTGTTTCACCGGTTCTAACAGCTTTGAGATCCCAGTCTGCATCATCAACCACAGCTTGCATAAACTCATCGCTCACACGTACAGAGTTATTGGCATTTTGATACTGAACGCTAAAGTTATCTTTACCATCAAAACTCATATCAAAGCCAGCATCCATAAGTGCCTGGGCCTTTTTTTCTTCGTGTGCTTTACACCATATAAACTCTTCGATATCAGGGTGGTCAACATTTAGTATCACCATTTTGGCTGCCCGACGAGTTTTGCCACCGCTCTTTATTGTGCCAGCGCTAGCATCGGCACCACGCATAAAGCTAACTGGGCCACTAGCCTTCCCACCACTCGCGCTCAATGTTTCATTGCTTGAACGTATTTTAGATAGATTAACGCCAGCACCTGATCCACCCTTGAAAACCATACCTTCTTCTACATACCAATTCAATATTGATTGCATTGTGTCTTCGACACCAAGAATAAAACAAGCACTTGCCTGTTGAGCTCTGTCATCAACCCCAATATTAAACCAAACTGGGCTATTAAATGCTGCTCGTTGGGTAGCCAAAACATATTTTAGCTCCTCCCTAAAGTTGTCAGCTTCTCTTTCGTTGACGAAGTAACCTTCCTGAAGACCAGCTCTAGTAACTGTGTCAACAATACGATTGATGGTTGTTTTGAGCGAAGCTTCTCTATCTTTTGATCCAGGGCTACCTGCAAAATATTTTTGCGCCACAATATTGATCGCATTCAGCGAAAAATCTTCTGGAAACTCGACACCTTTCTGTTCAAATACTGGAACGCCAGTTGCTGGATTCATGATCACTGAATCAGTTTTTATCCATTTTATCTTGTCATATGCTTTTTCATCGCTATCTGTAAAATAACGATCTATACCTAGAGCTGTTGTTTGTGCCATGTTTTTACCCTCACTTATTTATTTAGTTTTTCGCCCCAGAAAAACCACTTTATTAAATATTATTTTTATTTGAAGCTCGCCAGCTAAATATCGCTCTCAATCAATATTTAGACTTTTAAACGTGCTCTGGTCAATAGCAGCGCAGATTCGGCTATCAACCAAAACACATTTTATGATTTAGTTTTTTTACTGCGCAAATGTTCTAGTTCAGCCTCGAAACCAGTGATATCACTAAATCGTCGATAGACACTAGCAAATCTCACATATGCTACGTCTGACAAATCAGCCAAACCATGCATAATAAGCTCACCAATCTCCTCAGAGTCTACCTCGTCATCGCCCCTGCTATATAGTGCACTTTCAATACGAGCAGCTAAAGATTCTATTTGTAAACTAGTCACGGCTGTTTTTTCGCAAGCACGGTGCAAACCTGCCAATATTTTGTTTCTATCAAACAGTTGTCTGGTGCCATTGTTTTTGACAACCACCAGTTGTGGTCGCTCAAGCCTTTCATAGGTTGTAAACCGGGCTTTACACTGCGGACATTGCCGCCGTCGCCTGGTCGATTCACCTTCACCGACATCTCTTGATTCTATAACTTTTGTATCAGGATACTGACATTGTTGACACTTCACACTAAACCTCTTTTTTTAGCTTCCTAATGTACAATCACTACATGTAGCGTGACTGTATATATAGTATGCCCTTTATATAGCGTTTACAATAGCAATGTTGTCGTAATTTTAGCTATGTTGTTAATATTTGTTACTATTTTTCGTCACCATCTTGGTCAGGAGATTTGTCGTCATGTTTCTTTCTAAAGCCAATTCGTCGCAAAAATGATGGTTTATCAAACTTGTCTTCTTCATTGTTGTCGGCATCGTAGGTCCATATATTGCTAGCCGGGGCTTCGTCCTTCAGTTCACCCATATCACCATCATTTTCCACATTATCATTGAGTTTAGTCTCAAGATCTGACTGGGGTTTATCTTCGATATCAAGATCTAATTTTGATATATCATCTTCTTTTATGCTATCAACTTCTTTAGATTCAATATTTGGGAAACTTTCAGATGTATCTATATTTTCAATGATCGCTGGCTCTATATGGTCATTAGTAACGTCATCAGAATCTTTATCACTCATTTCACTAGCCGTATCAGGCTGAGTTGTTTCAGTATTAATATCATTTTCTGGATTGACACCAAGCTGTGATTGTTGACGTTTATTGAAATAGGCCGGATCAAAGCCAGTGGCAACCACTGTTATAATTATTTCACCGTCTAAGTCAGGATCAATAGTTGCTCCAAAAATAATATTTGCGTCAGGATCAGCAGCAGCAGTTATCGTTTCAGCAGCGGTATTTATTTCATGCATGGTCATATCTGGACCACCAATAACATTGAACAATATACCCCTGGCACCATCTATTGATACCTCCAGAAGTGGTGACTCTATTGCCTGGTGAGCAGCCTCAACAGCCCGGTCATCACCACTAGCCCGACCGATACCCATCAGAGCGGATCCGGCACTACTCATAACAGTTTTAACATCTGCAAAGTCAAGATTTATCAGACCATTGACAGTTATTAGATCAGATATACCCTGGACACCCTGGCGCAATACGTCATCAGCTACTTTAAATGCCTCGAGTAGCGGGGTTTTACGATCTATTGTTTGCAACAATCTATCGTTAGGAATTGTTATAAGAGTATCCACATTGTCCCGCAGTTTGCTGATGGCATATTCCGAATTTCGCTTTCGTTTTTCACCCTCAAACGCAAACGGTCGTGTAGCAAACCCAACAACTAATGCACCCTGCTCACGAGCTATTTTGGCCACAATATGTCCTGCGCCGCTACCAGTGCCACCACCGGCACCAATTGTCACAAACACCATATCGGTACCATCAATAATCTTTTTGATCTCATCGACAGAGGCAAGGGCGGCTGATTCACCAACATTAGGATCGGCACCGGCGCCAAGCCCACGAGTCATTTCGCCACCTATATGAACCTTAGTATCAGCTTTTGAATGATGCAAAGCTTGTGCATCGGTGTTGACCGCTACAAACTCGACACCTTTTACGCCAGCATCGATCATACGATTAATAGCAGCACTACCCGCACCACCAACACCAAGTACTTTTATTCGAGCAAATGTTTCGATAGGAGGCTTAACTTGAGGCATTCCTACTCCTTCTATATTAATTAATTGTTCTTATGATACTTTTAATTATAACTGAACTAGCAAAAAAGTGCTCAACTTTTTTCCAATTGTATCCACTGTCAAAAAATAATGTTCAGGCCAGCTAAACTATTTGATAAGTTTTTTAATTTTTTTGAACAAGCCACCTGAACTTGAACCAGCTTGAGCAAAAGATTGACCCACGTTTTCACTCAATAGCATATCTAACATCATCAAACCAACAGATGTAGCATATTCGGGAGCGTTGATTGTATCGATAAAACCGCCTGTGTTTTGGATTTTGCCAGTTTTGGCTGGCAACTGTAGTTGCTCTTTAGCAAAGTCAGCAATACCCGGTAAGTTTGCCATACCACCGACAATAACCAAACCACCAGGTAGTTTACGACTTTTACCAATTTTTTTGAACTGTTTATCTATCTGATCAAACAATTCTTCAAGTCGGGCTTCTACTACTGCTCGCACTGTCTTTTCCTTAAACGAATATCTTTTGCCCTCATGTTCAACGCTTATTGTCTCAGCTGACGGATTGGTAAAATCAAGTGTTGCATGGGCTTTTTTGATAGACTCAGCCACCTCTAAATCAGTTTTCAGGCATATAGCCAGATCATTTGTCAGGTTTTGACTACCAATAGGTATCACTGATACGTATTCGACCTCACCCTCTTCGATAATAACTACATTTGTTGTGCCCGCGCCGATATCTATAACCGCTGTACCTGATTCTTTTTGTCGTCTATCTAGTACTGCTTCAGCAGCCGCTAGGCTAGATACCGTACGATTATTGATACCTATTTGGGCTTTGTCTATCGCTTGGTCAAGTGTTCTAACAAGTGGTACACCAGCTGTTACAACTACTGTTTCTACCTCTAGTCTGACACCCTGCATACCAACAGGATCTTTGATGTTATCCTGGCCATCTATTTTATAATTTTTGGCAAATACTTGAATAATATCGCGATTAGCTGGCAGATTTATAACTGTTGCCGCTTGCTCAACCCGAACACGATCATCTTCACTTATTTCACGATTTGGACTACTGATAGCCACCACCCCATGTGATGGCAAACTTGCCACATGAGCACCGTTGACGTTTACTGTAGCTCCGCCAACATGAACGCCTGCCATCCTTTCAGCTTCAGCAACAGCCTCGCTAATACTACTTGCTACGTCTTCGATATGAGCAACTGAACCTTTGCGCATACCAATATTTGGCGATGATCCAACACCAATAACCGACAACGATGCTTCGACGTCGTTTTCATTTAGCATACCAACAACACACCTCACAGCTGAGGTGCCGATATCTAGGCCAACAAAATAAGGTGCCTTTTGCATGGTTTTCAGTATAACGCTAGTGCTACACCTTAGGCAAGCATATTGTCTGTTTTTTCAAATTTTATAAAACTATATTCTTAAAATTGACAGAATAGTCTAAGCCAAAGTTATTGTATTTGTCAGTTAAAAAATATTAATAATTTTGCCTACAATGTATGTGCTATGCTAATTAATTCTCTAAGTTTTCTCTTGTCAAAAATTCCAGAATATGATTCAGTTTCAATACTACTTGCAACTAGTACTATGTCGACTAAGTCCAAAAATTGATAGATATTTGCATTATCTATCCCGCTTGCAATTGCTATTGGCCTATCCGCCACCCTTTTCATTGCGCGAATCTTGCCAACCGTAGGTGCAGACCCTGTACTGCTACCACTTGTGGTAATAACATCTACCCTATCCTGAAACTGTCGAACTTCTCTCTGCGCCTTTTCTGGATCTTCAGTAAATCCTTGGTGTATTTAAATGAAATCCCACCCATTAGTGCAACCCTACTTAGTCGTTGATATTTTTGTCGGATCTCTTTTAGGGTTAACCTGCTATTCTTAGCATCATCTGCCCATATAGAATTAGGTAAATACCCTGATGGCTTATCGCTAATATATTCATCAAAGAGTGCATAGCTAACATCGACACTTAGGTGTAAAAAATTAACCCCAACAAAGTTATTTGGATCATCTTTTTTTAAATGTGTCAGTGTATCTAGCGTTAGACGTTCATCGTGCAACATATGATCTATTAAATATACACCGTCAGCACCTTCTTCAAGCGCAATTCTGCTCTGTTGGTAAGCCTGTTCGCTATCATTTAAATGGACAACTGGAAATATTTTCATTATTGGAATAGACTTCCGTTAGCAATTTTCTCTAACCTAAGCTTCAGGCTTTCGATTGTTTCACGATAGTTATCCAGGTCAGCTTCTTGACGTTCGCTTTCTCTATAATCTTGTATCGCCTCTGATAATTCTTCGACTATCATCATTCTTGTATTTATAACCCATTCATATAGGTTATCAGGCTCCGTTGATAAGTCATCGCCACTATCCCCCAACTCAACTAAGGCCTGGCCGTACTGGGATACGGCACCATCATCAAGACCCCGAATGGCATATTCTTTTAGCACTTCTCTGTACGAACTGTCTTTAAACTTTTTTATATTTTCATCTAATTGATTCACAAATTCCGTAACACCTTCAACACCATCAGTTTCTTTAATCTTGTCAAGTTTTGTTAATTGAGCCTTCCAAAAACCATTTATAGACAGCCTGGTCGACGCCAGTAACTCAACAGGCCCAGCATTACCATCAATAAAATCACTTTTTGTATTAATTAGACATTCTTTTAATTGCTTTGGGTTGTTGTTGTTCAAAGCTGTCTTCATCTCATTAACAAAATCTTCTTCAGATTTCATAAAATTTCCTTTTTGTGTGTTAGTTATACCATTCATCATATATATTATATCACTGTTATGACTATATTACAACTACCAGTCGTCTTTTTTGGTCTTCCAAGCGGCGCCTTTGACTTAAAGTAACGCCACCTAGCCTGTAGGGTCTAACGATATTTGTAGATGCTGGCATAGTAGTTTGCTCACAACCTGGTACACTTGTTCGTAATGCATCTACAATTTTTGCCATATCTTCTTCAAAATCGTAATCAACTGATGAGTGTGAACCAGTTATCCTTGTACCAGAATGGTCTGCACAGCTTGCTTCATGTGCCATGTAGTAAGATGTTAATGGAATATGCACTGTTGATCCATCATCATCATAACACTTTAGCCCATTTTCAATACGATCTTTACTTGCAGCCACAAGTTGAATAGAAATACAGTCTCGATATCTTGGTATTCTGCGACTCATACTGTTATATACCATACTTAGTTGCGACCCGCTAATTGTCCAGTCATCCAGAAGTACTATTTTTAGATTCTCTGGCTTAATGTCATTAGGCATTTCGGCTTCACTCATTATCAATCTATCACCAAATTGCGCTAATTCCTCATCCGTAAAATTTGCAAGTATATTTTCCAACAACCAATCATCACTTTTTACTTGTGGTTTTAAGCTATCGTTTGCATCAATATAACCACCCGTTTTTGCAATTTGGCCGGCAACAGGAAAAATGTACAAGTCTGGATTATCATGAAGTTGTTTTTTCCACAATCCAGCGATACACTCAACTGCTTCTTTATATTCTTTATCTCCAATAAAAGTAAGGTTTTTTAATATATCCTCAGCATCTTTTCTAACCTCTTCAGGAATCATGCCACCACCAGATTCTGCTAATACTAATAATTCTCTCAAACCCACTAGAGCATCATGTTCAGATGTTGTTTCTCGTCGATCTTCGCCATAGGTAGATGTTGCTGAAAATAGTGCGCCGTTTGCACCATTTATAAAAATAATACCATTCTCCCTACCATCGTCACTAATCTGATCCTCTAGTCTAGGAGCAACCCTAGCATAACGATACCTCTCCATTGATCCTACATTTTGTTCTATCATCAAATTTTTTTCATCATTATCAACAGTTCCTAAAGTGTCACCCTTAACCTCAAATGTTTCAACATTTTCTAGTTTATCAACAGACACCATTTTACTTACAACTAAATGACCCAATTTTTTAATTCTTTTTCTGAATCTTTCTACACTACTATCTATCAAATGTTCAGCTTTAAGTAATGATCTGGTGGCAATAGCACCTATAGCAGATACAATTTTTTTCAGACGCGGTTCTTCTTTTGATTCGATAGCTACAAACTCTTCTGGCGACACTTGTGGAGAATCTTCTATCTCAGGCTCACCAACACTACCTAAACCCCAATCAGTCGACCCCCAACCGTCGCGCCAATCACCAACAGTATCCTGACGATCAGCAGAGTGCTCTTCTATGATATTATTTCTATTTTTCATTTTTATGTTTTTAGAACTAAAAGTATATTAACATGTTTTTGTTTATATTACAAGCTTATATTAGCAAATCTAGCCTCCCTAAAATAATTACAAAACTTTATGTGTTGTTAGGTTGTACAGTTTGAACAATCATGAAAGCCTAAGGACAGACCTTGAGCAAAATATATTATTTTAGGCGAGTGAGGATTTCTGAACCGGTTTCGGTTATGAGTATTGTGTCTTCAAAATGCGCTGATAGGCTACCATCGTAAGTCATGATAGTCCAATCATCGGCAGCGGTATAGACTTTGTGCGATCCAAGCGTAGTCATTGGCTCGATAGCTATTGTCATGCCAGCCTTTAACTTTGGCCCGGTATGAGCACGACCGTAGTTTGGTATATTGGGCTCTTCATGAAGCTCATGCCCTACTCCATGACCAACCAACTCTCGTACTATGCCATAATCATAACTATCTAGCACTTTTTGGATAGCAGACGAAATATCACCAACCCGAACTCCGTCTTTGAGCACTGAGATGCCAGCATCCAGACTCTCTAACGTACCCGTCAACAAATCACTAGTATCTTTTTTTGGCTTACCTAATATTTTAGATCGGGCAGCATCGGTAATCATCCCGTTGTACAATACCCCAAAATCATAGCTAATAATATCACCGTCTTTTAGCTGATATTTTCCAGGTATACCATGAACAACCTCATCATTAACCGATATACATATCACGTCTGGAAACCCATACATGCCCAAAAATATTGGTTTGCCACCAAGTGCTCTCAGCTCATTGTCAGCTAATATTGCTACATCTTTGGTGGTCATACCAATAGATATTTCTTTAGTCAAAACATTCAAAACTGTAGCTAGCATATGACCACTGGTACGCATATTTGCTATTTCGCTAGCAGTTTTGACCCTGGTCATACAAAATACCTAAACTGAAACTACTCCACTAGAAATAAGCTTTTCTACTATTTGCCTGTGAACAGCTTTTATTGACTGTTCGCCATTAATCTCAACAACGCTGGCTCCTGCAGATTTAAACAAATCTAGTATCGGTTTTATGGTATGTTCATATTCATCAAACCTAGTATCGATGGCTTTTTCATTGTCATCCTGGCGACCTCGCTCAAGAAGTCGTTCTTTGACAACCTTTTCATGGGCTAAAATATGAATAACTGATTCGATTACTAGCAGATTGTTGTTTCGCTGGTCAACTAGCCATTGAGCCTGCTCGACCCCGCGCGGAAAACCATCTAAAATAATCTCTGTTGTTTGATCGCTGCCAAGGTTTAACTCGGGAGCCAATATATCAATCACCTCTTGTTGATCAAGGACCTTGCCGGCTAACATCTCTTCTTTGTGTTCATCTGACATATTTTTACGCAAAATAACACCAGTCGAAAGCCACTTGTAACCAGTGCTATCTGCTAGTAATTTGCCCTGGGTGCTCTTTCCAGACCCTGCTAAACCCAATACAATTATCAACCCCGTCATTTTTACCCTACCGATCTATAGATTCTTTAATAATATTACTGACTCTTTTGCCATCGGCCTGGCCGGCTGTTTTTTGCATAACTGCTGACATTATTGTACCAAAATTGGCACTATCTCCAACCTCTAAAATAACCTCTTCAATAATTTTTGTAATAGCCTCATCGCTCAGCTCTGCTGGTATATATTCAGCATACACCGATCGTTCATATTCTTCTTGAGCGGCCTGTTCGGAGCGATTGTTCTGGCTATACATATCACGTGCCTCAACACGAGATTTGATCTCTTTGCGAACAACTTTTACAAATTCGTCTTCGTTGACTTCGTGCCCGTTGGCAATACGTGCATTGATAAGCGCACTTTTAAGCAAACGTAGCGCTTCGGCTCTAGGCTTATCACCCGACTTTAGCGCTACATTTAGATCCTGATTTATCTGATCGACGCTCATTTAGCGAAGGCCTAGTTTTGCTCGTTTAGTCTTTAGGGCTTTACGCTCTTGTCTGACAATAGCTTTTTTTCGGCGATCTCGTTTACTGGTTGCTTTCTCAAAATATTGCTTAGTTTTTAACTCTGCTAATACCCCAGATTGCTGAACCTTACGACCAAAACGTCGGATCAAACTCTCGGTGGATTCCTTTGCGTCCTTTTTTGTAACTTGAATCATACTTGACCATTCTAAACTATTAACCCTTATTTGACAAGGGTGGATTTGATATTATTTACGTGGCAGTCCAACTGGCCGTTGGTTTGACCGTTGACTCTTTAAAACAATGCCCTGTAACTCTTTAAATATTGGGAAACTTTTGTTGGTGGAATATATCTTGGTGTTGCCCTGTTTTTCACTAACCAAAAAGCCAACCTTTTCTAGTCGTTTTAGTTCGCGCTGAATATTGCCAGCATCTTCTTTGATAAGCTTCGCCAGTCCCCTAACATGGGTTTTAAAATCGGGAAACTTTGCATAGACAACTATGATTTTTCGGCGTACTCTGGATGTAATAAAAACGTCTAACATTTAACCTCACTGCTGTTATTCAAACAACGTAAATTATAACGATAGTTGGAATAGTTTGCAAACGTTTTTCGAAAAAAAATGTAAAATGTAGTAGTGACCCACATAGAAGTACTAGTTTGCAAAACCAGAACTGGCCGTCGTCTTTTCACTTATGCTTGTGAATTTGACCTTGTTTCAGGTGATATTGTCATGGTTGAATTTGGCAAAAAAATATACCCAGCTATAGCGATGGGTGTTGTAAACAAGCCTACATTTAAAACAAAGTTTGTGGTCTCAAAAACCGAATTTCGCTTAGCCCCAAAAACAGTCAAACTTGTTCGCTGGATGATTAATTTTTACCCGGATGATTTTGGGGCAATTGGCAGTCAGTTTATACCAGCCAATATTAATACAAAAGCTCGAGATCATCAGCCAAAAACATTGTCTGGTTTATCAGAAACGATGCCGCAGCCAACCACTCAACAGCAAAGTGCCATAAATGAAATGGCTAGACCAACCAATAAAAAGCTCATTATTCACGGTGCAACCGGTACTGGTAAAACGCTGGTTTTTACACATCAAATATTAAATACACTGAACTCTGGCAAATCAGTACTGGTTATCACACCCGAAATAGGTCTTACCCCACAGTTAGCGCTAGATATTCAAAAGCACATTACTGGGCCTATTGTTGTTAGTCATTCGGGACTTGGGCCAGCCGAACGTCGTCGAGTGTGGGAATATGCCAAAAACCATGACCAACCTACTGTATTTATCGGTCCACGATCGGCCCTGTTTTTGCCATTTACTGATCTAGGTTTGGTGGTTATCGACGAATTTCATGATCAATCACTCAAACAAAACAGCTCCCCCAGATACCAGAGTCTCCATGTTGCATCTAAATTGGCTGACATATATCAAGCAAAACTTATACTCAGTAGCGCTACACCAAATGTTAGTGACCTGTACATGATGAATCAAGCAGACTATAAAACTTTGGTTATAGATCAACTAGCGGTGTCTAATATGCCAGCCACTGGCTACATGATAGATACTAGCGACCGCCAACTGTTTAGCAAAAGCAAATACATTGCCGATGATCCCCTGCTAGCTATCGCCGAAGCACTCAAAAACAACGAACAAGTCTTAGTATTTTTGAACCGTCGTGGCAGTGCTAGGCTGGTCAAATGCAGTAGTTGTGGCTGGCAGGCCAACTGCCCGCACTGCGGGCTACCACTAACCTACCATCACGACAAATTTACCCTTATTTGCCATAGCTGTGGCTACAAACAGAAATCGCCCCAAAAATGCCCCGATTGCGGTGAGATCGATATTACCTATAAAAGCATAGGTACCAAATCCCTGGTCGAACACATAGAAAAATTGTTCCCTAGCGCCGCAGTTGCTCGGTTCGATGCCGATTCAACCGGTAGCGATCAACTGCATCGTAACATAGAACTACTAAAAAACGGCAGTGCTGATATTATTGTCGGAACGCAAATAATAAGCAAAGGCATAGACCTGCCAAAACTGAGCGTGGTTGTGGTTGTCAATGCCGACTCAGCCCTGGCCTTCCCAGACTATAGTGCCGAAGAAAACCTATTTCAACAGCTATACCAGGTGACTGGTCGGGTTGGTCGTGGTCATAGACAGAGCAAGTTTTTTATTCAGACCAACAACCCAGAACACCCATTGTTGCAAGCGGTACTAAACCGCGACTATGATAGCTTTTATAAGTACGAAACAAGCAAACGACGCCAATTTCACTACCCACCATTTAGCTTTCTAGCCACAGTCAGTGTCACCAAAAAGCTAGCCAAAACTGCCGAAGCCAAAGCCAACAAAATAGCCAACGAACTAGCCAAAAATCCAGCCATAACCACACTGGGGCCATCACCTAGTTTTTACGAAAAAACTCCGTCCGGCTATGTATGGCAAATAGTTATAAAAGCTAAAAAACGTAGCGAAATATTAAAAAGCCTAAACAATATCAAAGAAGATTGCACAGTAGACATAGACCCAATCAGTTTACTGTAAAATAATTTTATTTAGTTGAATTCTCGGTAGCAGCGTCAACCACTTCCGACATTGGCGGTAAGCCAAATGCTGGTGGCAACTTACCAACCTCTGGTAAACCTAGAGTAGTATCGGAAGCTACAGACAACACTTCTCTAGTTAAAACAGTCTTGCCAACAATACCTATCAAATCTGAATCAGCAGGAACAATACCTCCTTCTCCAGTTGCAAATAAATGAACGGGCCTGCCTGGTGCAGCTGGTTGTAAAAAACTATCTAAATCTAATTGAGTCATTATTTTATTATTGTTCCGTTATTATTTTTAATTTTATTTATTTGTATATTACTCTCTCTCTCTGCGCATTTGTCAATAGTTATTTGCTATTTTGTCAAGTATAAATGAAGGGTGCGTATATAGTCTTTTGTTCTATATATCCCATCTTAAAACCAGAGTTGTAAAAATCTAACGCGTTATTAACTTTTGTATATATAAATATGTACTAAAAAAAGCCTCCTGTTTTCGCTTAAAGTAATAGTACAAACAACAACATTACTTATATACTCGACTAGACCAGAATTGAGTTAGCGAAAGTGACAGAAAAGTTGCATTTGGAGTGAGATTTTACAGTTGTACTTATTCTATGGCAGGTGTAATATAAAAATATATTGAGTAAATAGGAGAAAAATATGCTCAAGCATCCAAAGATGCCAAGCTACAAAAATAATTCAAGATAAGCCGTTCGTATATCGAGCGGCTTATTTAAAATATTAAAAGAGGTGAAAATGGAAGGGATGAGACTACCAGATCTGAATAGAGGCAGAAAGGACTTAGGGTTCTTAAGCACTAAAGATGGCCAAGCATTACAAACATACCCTTCTGATGAAATGACAGGTCTACCTCTATGCTATGCTCCCAGCTTCAACTTACCTAATCCTCGTAATAAACGACGGGTTAATGATAGGCTTGCAGACTGGGAACATCTTTTGCCAAAGGCTGAAGTTAGAAACTCTAATAATAACCCAGTAGTTCGTTCAGATATAGCCAAAGTAGCGCTTTATGGCAGTAGAATACAATGGGTCGATTATAACCAGCATCATCTTAAGAAGAATCATATTTATAGAGGCCCAAAGCACCCTCATACAGTGTTAAGTTTACTCAAGTTCTTTGTATTTGCTGAAGCTGACTATATACCCCCTGATGTAGTCGATTTTACCGGAAAAGAACCAGTAATTCGACCCATATCTAAAAGAGAACTCAATCTAATAAGATATGGAAAGCATTTAAAATGTGCAAGCTCACCATATATTAAGGGCCATCTGTTAGATTATGTATTCAAAAATGGTTTTGAAGAGATCGATAAAGAACGTGCTCTGGAGTTTGTGCAGACGGAAGATAGAGAGAGAAAACTATATTTAGCTCATACATTAGCAGCAAAAATGGTAGAAATTGTAATTGATCCAATAGCAGAACCATATAAAATAGCTAAGCGTGAGCATCTTATTGATCCAAGCTTACCCAATAGCCCAGTTGAATATTTAAAACGTAGGATTACACCCGGAAATAAGCAAATGATTCATCAGGTAAGCCAACTATTTGGCAGTAAACAAACGCCACCTAGCCCAACAAAAAAGGTGGCTCACAATATTGCCGCCTAAAAAAGCTCGGAGTAGCTGCAAGTTGGGGGGTTATTACCTTTTAGGAGCTTTATATTTTAACCCTTTAGGAGGACGGACCTCTTAGGATGGGGAAATATTACTTAATATGTTTTTGGGGATAGGATATTTTGGAATATATTTTGATGATCTTACGCTGTTAACGTATACTTATATCTACATGAGCGCAAAAGACACAATCATCACTCTACCAAATACTAAGCTTCGTCAAAGATCAGTGAAGGTTGGTTTTATTGGTGATGAGGTCAAACAACTAGTAACGGATATGGAAGCAGCTACCCTTGACTGGGAGGACAATCGCGAACACGAACTAGGAGTAGCCCTAGCGGCTGTACAAATAGCTGAGCTAAAACGAGTAGTTGTTATCCGCGAAGATTTTGAAAACAAAAAAAATCGCAATTTTACAGTATTTATCAACCCTGAAATAACCAAACTAGAAGGCGATATTGTCGAAGACTATGAGGGCTGTTTGAGCATCAAAGACATTTACGGCAAAGTTCCCCGCTACAACAAAGTGAAGGTCAAAGCACTAGATATAAACGGCAACGAATTTCGGGTAACTGCTGAGGGGTTTTTGGCTCGGATATTTCAACACGAAATAGACCATACCAATGGCAAGGTTTTTATTGACCACATACAGGACAAACCCGAAGCGTTTTTCAAACTCGATACAGATGGCCACCTGATTAAGCTAGACTATGAAAAAGAAATCCATGAAAATAGTCTTCTTTGGTAGTGGACCAGTTGCAGCCGAAAGCCTTGAAAAATTACTAAGCTGGGCTGATATTGAACTAATCGTAACAAAACGGCGAGCTGAACATCACAAAGACCCCGCCCCTGTCGAGACTATCGCCAACACCAATAACATAAAATTAAGCTATGCCAATACAAAAAAAGAACTTGAAAAACTCATACTAGATATCAAGCCAAAATCCAAAATTGGCCTAGTTATCGACTACGGTGTAATAATATCAAAACCTACTATTGAATATTTTGAACTGGGTATAGTTAATAGCCATTTTAGCCTACTGTCTGCCTGGCGTGGGGCTGCCCCAATAACATTTTGAATACTAAGTTTCCAAACGGAAACTGGTGTAACACTTATGACTATCGACGAAGGTCTAGATACTGGCCCAATACTTGTAAAATCTAAATTTAGCTTAGATGATAGCTGGAATAATCAACAGCTGACTGCTGAACTTATTGATTTGAGTGACCAGCTACTGCAGGAAAACGTACCCAAATATATTGATGGTACGCTAACTCCTCAGCCCCAACTAGCTAATGATATTACCACGTATTCTCGAATGCTCACCAAGCACGATGCCATACTGGATCCAAACAAGCCAGCTAGCCAACTTGCGCGCGAAATAAGAGCCTATAGTGAATGGCCAAAATCTAAACTAATATTAAAAAATGGTCAACAACTAATAATAACAGAGGCAGTTCCGGCTGAAGAACAGCTAGATATTGGGCAGATTATAATTGTCGATAATAAAATGCTACTTGGTTGTCGGATTGGATCATTAAATATCACCGCCCTAAAACCGGCAGGCAAAAAGTCCATGGATGTTCGTTCATTTTTAAACGGTTACCATAGTTGGATAAAATAAAATACTATTTAACCTGAGTCCGACATAACAACACCTGAAAATCTTGATTTTATTTGGGTTGTTTATGTCGGGCTCAGGGTATTTAGGCTACTGGATCGTAATTTTGTGGGTTGGAGTTTATTGATGGTTGTTCCGAAGCTGGAGGCGACGTTACATTTGGAATTGCTGTTGAGGAGCTATTTGGAATTGCTGTATTGGCAGGGTTAGCTGGGGGTTGAGATTGGGTTTGTTGAATACTGGCTTGATTGGCTATGTTTACCTGAGACGCTTGTAGTATCTGTGGTGCAGAATTGCGAACCTCTTCTTTTAAAATATCAAGCTCCTGTTTAACTACTTCTTTGTAGTTTGGGACATTGGTTTGAAGCCACTGAAATGCACCCGCTTCGTCTTTGGCATCCATAAGTCGCTCAAAGTCTTGAAGTTGTTGATCTGACATATTTTCAGCTAACTTCATACCAACTCGCATTTCTAGAGTTTCGTATATTTGAGCTAGCATTTGTTTTTTGTCATCGGTGGGCAAGGCGGCTAAGCCAAGCTCTGCCAAGAAATTGTCATCTAATCTAATCATGATTTAATTTTACCACACCCTATAAAATGATCAAAAATATTTATCAGATCAAACCCAATGCGAGAACTGGCTATTTTCTATAGACTTCGCTGGTGAACTTCGCGGGTAAATAACTCGAGCCTGTCACCTTCCTGCAAGTCTAGTCTGTGGCTAGTACTTAAACTAACGCCACACATTTCGCCTTCTAATACTTCTTTGGTATCTGTTGGGCCATGTTTTAGGTTAACTACTGGCAATTCTTTGGCAATCTCTTCATTATCGCGGAATATGCTAACAAAGCCTGGTATAACCAGCTTACCCTTGGTTACTTCACCTCCGACAATAGATTCAGTTTTGGTGGTTTTAAATATTCCCCTAACAAGCAACCGGCCAACATTAGTGATTATTTCTTCATCCTCTAACCTATCACTCATTTCTTGTTTAGCATCATCTAACAACTCGTAAATAACTCGGTACAAACGGACCGTGATCTTGTCGCGCGATGTGATTTGCTTGATATTAGATGGCATATCTACTTGAAAACCATAAATAATAGCATCACTACTAGATGCCATGCGTATATCATTTTCAGTTATACTGCCAACCCCAGATCCAACTACCCGTATGGCTACTTCATCAGTGTCTAGGGTTTTCAAACTATCAATCACACTAGTCAGCGAACCCTGAACATCAGCCTTGACGATAATATTTAGTTGCTGTTGGCTTGTTTTGCGGTTGATTAGCCGAATGAGCTCATGACTTGTCATATCTGTACGGCCTGACTTTTCAGCGTTGTTTTGTAGATTTTGACTGGCAAGATTTCTAGCCTCTTTTTCATTTGCTACACCTACAAATGCCTCACCAAACTCTGGTAAAGCCTTAAAGCCTGATATTATAACAGGTGACGAAGGACCAGCTGATTTAATATTTTCACCATTGGTATTTTCCAATATTCGAACCTTGGCATAGGTATCACCTGCCACAATAAAGCTACCACGTTTCAATGTACCCTGTTCAACCAATGCGACCGCTATTGAACCACGTCCCTGTTCCATATGAGATTCTATTATCAAACCTTGTGGTGAAACGTCAATATCTGCCTTTAAATCTTCTACATCGGCAACAAGTAGTACCATATCTAACAGTTTATCGACACCTTCTTTGGTTTTTGATGAGACTCCGACAATAACAGTAGTGCCACCCCATTCTTCTGGTATCATCTGCTGTTCAGCAAGTTGCTGCTTGACCCGGTCCGGATTAGAATCAGGCTTGTCGATTTTGGTTATTGCAACCACTATCTGGACACCGGCTTTTTTGGCAAATCGTATCGCCTCTAATGTTTGTGGCTTTATGCCATCATCGGCTGCCACAACAATAATCGCTACATCTGTTAAATGAGCTCCATGTTCGCGCAGCGCTGCAAATGCTTCATGGCCAGGAGTATCTAAAAATGTGATAGCTCGATTGCCATGATTGACCTGATAGGCAGAAATATGCTGTGTAATACCGCCCGCCTCGCGAGAAACTACATTTGATGACCGAATAACATCAAGCAGGCTTGTTTTTCCATGATCAACATGACCCATAACCGCAACAACAGGTGGGCGAGAGACGGCATTATCACTGACCTCACGGACTCTTTTTACAATCTCATCATTATCAATTTCGCTGACAAGCTGTTTGCCGACAAGCTCAACTTCTATACCCAACTCATCAACAATAATCTGGGCAGTATCTACATCTATTTTTTCATTTATGGTAACCATCATACCGTTTTTAAAAAGTTCTGATATGACCTTGGTTGCTGGAAGCTCAAGCTTTTCAGCCAATGCGCCAACAGTTATTTGTTCACCAATCTCAATCGTTGGTGCCATAGCTGAAAATCTCCTTTCATTATTTGGTTACTATCCCACTATTTAGAGATAGTAACCAAATTTAGTTTACTTTTTTGCTTCTTTTAGGCTAAGTGCAATTTTGCGAGCTTCAGTATTGACGTCCAATACCTTAAATTGCTTTGTCTCGTCTAGCTTAAAGATCTTTTCTGGATCAACAACATCATCGCTACCATCGGCAATCTCAGATACATGAACCAATGCTTCGACGGCTGGAGTCAACTGCACAAACGCACCAAATGGTGTTATTCGTGTTATTTTACCTTCAACCGTTGAGCCTTTTTTAATCTTTTCAACATCTTTTAGCCATGGATCTTCTGTCATTTGTTTGATGCTAAGTGACAAGCGATCTTTGTCGATGGCTATGATTTTTGCCTTAACGGTATCCCCGGTTTTGATATATTTCTTTGGGTCCTCAACACGTTCCCATGAGATTTCACTAATATGTATCAAGCCCTCGATACCATCAACATTGACAAATGCACCAAAATCAATAACACCAGTAACATTGCCTTCGACTTCGCTACCAACCGACAGTGTGGCAAACCTAGCCTGCATATCATCTTTTATAGCCTCTTTTTCGCTAAATATTAGCTTGTTATCTTTTCGACTAGCATCTAAAATACGAACACGTAAAACTTTACCTACTAGGGAGTTAAGTTTTGTAAGTATCTCGTCTTTATCGGCGCCAGACACTCGTGGATAATGGTCAGCACTTAGCTGACTTACTGGCATAAAGCCCCTTATACCCTCTAGTTCGATTAGTAAACCACCCCTGTTAGCATCGTATGCCATAACCTCGATGATTTCACCATCTTCAGAAATACGAACTAGCTCATCCCAGCCCCTATCTTTGGCGGCTTTCTTTAAGCTGAGTAACGCATAACCATCTTCTATCTCAGGGTCAACCATACTGGCGTTAACCTTTTGGCCTACCTCTAGTTTCTGGCCATAGCCTATTTCACGGCGCATAACCACACCGATACCATATGGCCCTAGATCAAGCCATATTTCATTCTTTTTTATAGAGGTGATTGTAGCCTCTAGCACATCGCCTGGTTTTAGTGGTTGTACATCACTACCGGCTAATAATTCGTCCATTGTTAACTTTGACATTAAATTTATCTCCTTCTTATAATGTATTTCTCCAGCCATGTGCACAGAAACTGTCAGGACGTTATGACAGCCTCATATATTTGGCTCATAAGCTGTAGATTACCACAAATTATACCTTATTACCCCTAAAAAATAAAGCTCTTATATTAAATATAGAAGTGATATAATTTAAAAATGATATTAGCGATAGATATTGGGGGAACAAAAACACTTTTAGCCCCCATAGATGAAAATGGTAAAGTCGTAAGTGAACACAAATTTCCAACTCCACAAAACTATAAAGCTTTTATAGTAGAGCTGGAGAAAACTATTGTTGATTTGGCAACAGATTTTGAATTGACTATTGTTGCTGCTCCAGGGAAGATTAATGTGGATGAGGGGGTTGTAGTCAAATTTGGAAACCTACCGTGGAAAAATGTACCCTTACAAAAAGACATTAGTGTTGTAGTAAATACAACAGTAATTATTGATAATGACGCCAATTTAGCTGGTTTGGGTGAAGCGATTCATATAAAACCACTGCCAAAAAGAGTATTGTACATAACATTTAGTACTGGTATTGGTAGTGGCATAATAACTAACGGAGTTATAGACCCTGAATTTTCTGATAGTGAAGCTGGGAGCATGTTGTTCGAATACGAGGGCAAATTGTTGCCATGGGAAAAATTTGCAAGCGGTCGAGCAATAGTAGCCAAATATGGCAAACGAGCATCCGACCTAGATGACCCAAAAGCTTGGCAAGAAATATCCAAATGGTTTGCACTTGGTATAGTTGACCTGTGCGCTGTACTTGAACCAGACATAGTTATTATAGGCGGTAGCGTTGGTACGTATTTTAATAAATATGGTAAATATTTAAACAAATACGCTCATGAAATAGCTCCAAAAATGGTAACAATACCACCTATAATAGGTGCTCAAAAAGCCGAAGAAGCTGTCATATATGGCTGCATAGAACTTGCTCGTCAACACAATGAACATAACTAATATTGATCATTTATTAGCTCTAGTTAAAGTCGACTACCCACATATAAAATTTATTGATGATGAATATTTTGTTTGGTCACCAAAAACCAAGACTATTAGTTATGTGCAAAATATTAATCCACCAGAACATGGAGTATGGGCTTTGTTACACGAAATAGCTCACGCCCAGCTAGAACATAAAAAATATGGCACAGATTTTAGCTTACTAAAACTAGAGACTCAAGCCTGGTCTTTAGCTAAACAGATTTCCATCAGATACAATGTCACTATCGATGAGGACTATGTACAGGATTGCTTAGACACCTACCGCGACTGGCTACACAAACGTGCCAAATGTCCAACCTGTGGAGTTGTTTCATTGCAGAGAAAAGATCTGATTTACCAATGCTTTAACTGTTCAACTAACTGGCAAGTTCCCCGCTCACCGCTCTGCCAAGTATCTCGACGCATAGTCAAAACCCCAAAAACATATTAAATAATATTGAGGCCCGTCCTCCTAAATAAAATCTAAGTAAGCAATACTTCCAGCATCTATGAGCTAATGGAGGGTCTGAGGGTGTAGTATGAATATTGTTTATTAAAACTGACTTGTAGGTATAACTAAGCACCTAAAACTGTTATGCGCCCAATCGGTTTGTCCACTTTGCCGAAATAAAGTGGACAGAAGGAAGATTGATAAGTTAATGATTAAGCAATAACTGTAGTTGTAGCATCGGGTTGTAGATAACCCCAGCTCGACATAAGAGTCTCCTCTTTTTGCTATATATAACAGGGCGCTAGCCCTGTTATAATTGTTTTTGTTCATAAAAAATAAAACAAAAAGGAGACACCTATATGGAGCTTGAGCTCATAACACTATTTTATATTGTCGATACATTTTGTGT
>CAYQBK010000087.1:0-22977 GCA_964415715.1 uncultured Candidatus Saccharibacteria bacterium | reverse complement strand
ACTGAAAAGCCACCGCCCCAGTTTCGGCAATATTTCCACCCTTTTTATTGAAGATGTTTTTAACTTCAGGGTAAGTCCTGTTTAGGTTATCGGTTGCACACTCTACCAATATACCAACACCACCTGGTCCATAACCTTCGTACAATACTTCTTGTAGCTGTGCGGCATTTTTATCAGTTGCTCGGGCTATTGCCCTATCAATATTGGCATTTGGCATATTGGCTGCTTTGGCTTTTTCGATAGCCATAGCTAGCGCAGGATTCATGGCAGGATCACCACCGCCTTTGGCAGCAACAGCTATTTGATTACCTATTTTTGTAAATATAGCCCCACGCTTAGCATCGGCAAGTCCTTTTTGACGTTTTATTGTTGACCATTTGGAATGTCCTGACATATCAAACCTCTATATTATTTTCTGCTACTATTGTAACAGATTGATTTCGCCTGCGCAGAGCAAATATAACAATAATTACAACCGCATACATCGCTAACATGCCTGCTATAGACAAATTCATATTTAGTTGTGCGTGCGGTATTTTTGACAATTTTTCAGATACTGTCAGTATAATATTTAACAATATTCTAGCAGGCAAAGCTAACCAGCCTGATATAGTCGGCACTATCATACCCGCCAAACCAGCTATCAGCGAAAACAGCATAGCAAATGGCACAAGTGGCACAACGATAATATTGGCCACCAAACTCACAAGCGAAACTCTACCAAAAATAGACATTATCAGCGGAGCGGTCATTATTGTTGCCGAAAGTGATTCTATGGCAATAGCTATTAGTAGTGGAAGCTTATCTTTTTTAAACATTTTTACGATCTGCGGGGCAAGTATCAATATTCCAAAAAAGGCCAAAAACGACAAATACCAACCAATATCACCCCAGACATAATATGGGTTAAAAAAGGCAGTGATAGCAGCCACTAATAGTATTAATAATAGTGGCATAAATTTGCGCCCAAAATACCAAGCTAGTAGTGATAGTACTGATACCATAGCCGCCCGTACTATCGATGGCGAAAAACCAGTAACCAAGATGAAAAAATACATGAGCATACAGGCAATAAACACCACCTGAAAACGTGACATTTTGGCAGTTAAGCGTCGTGAAAAATCAACAATTATCGTCAAATTGTAACCGCTAACAGCAATAATATGTACCAAGCCAACAGTCACCAAAATCGCTAGTACATCATCGGGCATTAAGCTCCGCTGACCAACTAATAAACCGATGCCCAAGCTAGCAGCTGGCTCCGGCAAAGCATTTTCCATGCCAGCTATAAAATTCCGTCTAAATTTGTCAACCAGCCCATTAGTTGTGCCAGTAACATCGATATCAGCAAACGACATACTTGCCTGTCTTCCACCCCTGCTAGGGTATAGCTTGCCAACAGCTTCAATTTGATCATACCTGTAAACTGCTGGCGCACCAAAACCACGTATGCGTACCTTGCCCGGCAAAGCATTATTATTGATACTAACATCACTAACTGTAAATTCTAGCTGCGATTTATCGCTATAAAATCCATCTTCGGTTGCCGTCCCACGCAAAGTAATCTTGTCGCCGTAATAATCCTGATATTTTATGTTCTGAGCCTGTAATACTCCACCACGCCACCAACCCAAAACCAATGCCAAACATATGAACACAATAATATTGATGCCCTTTATTTTACGTAGCCCAGCTAGCAATATTGAACATAGTATCAGCCAGCTTACACTTAACGGTTCAGTTAGTTTGGCTAAAAACAATCCTATTAAAACAAACCCGCAAATAATACATATCAAACTAGTTCGTTTTAAATGCGTTCTCACTATAAATTCATATTAAATGAATATTAGACATCTAACAATAAAATTTTCGAAAATATATAAACATTAGATCAATTTTATGATAATAATTTTCATATAGTAAAGATAGTTAATATACCTATGCAAAACCTCGGTTCAGGCTAGGCTAGTTTCGGACAAGTCTATCATCCATAACATACATGGCACTGACTTAGCTATTTTATTATAACTATATTTCATGACCTAAATAACGAAATCGTGGCACATTTTGTCCATCAACTTCGACATTCTCCATAAACATATCCAGTGGTCTAACCTGAAGTCTTAGGCCTTTATGCTCTGGTATTACATATAATGGTATGTAAACAGCTAAAATCTCTTTGGTTTCTGTGTGTTTAGCGAATCCTATAACTTGATAATATCGCCTACCATTAGGTGTACTTTTGTAATGTTCATATATGCCTGTTTTCGGGTATTTCTGCTTTATTTTCATATAATGAATATAACAAAAAAGCCCTAGGTAAACTAGGACTGTTTTATTGGAGGGTCCAGTGGGGCTCGACCTACCTTTGGCAGGCCCGAAACTACATCTTTCAAAACAAGTTCTGAAGAGTAGGTTTCCTTGCAAATTACCACTGGCAATTTTCACCACGACACCCTTTTGGCGTGTCGTGTGTTCGAGCCTATAGCTTTCCAATTCACAAAGTCCCACAAGGGGACTTCATGAATTGGAGGGTCCAGTGGGGCTCGAACCCACGACACCCTGCTTAAAAGGCAGGTGCTCTAACCGGCTGAGCTATGGACCCAGTTAGAATATTATTGGTTTGTTTAAATTTTTCCTTGGTCGATAACCATACAGCTAGGAAGTTTTCGCATTATGGTACAAAAATGCTTATTGGGCAGTTGCCCGCCCCGGCTGAGATATAGATTCGGATAGGATCGTATTAAACATTATTAATAACAGGGGTTAATATATCAGGTTACAACACAAAAGTAAATATCATTTATCGTGTTTTCCATGTTTTGCGTATCTGGGCTTGGTTATTATCAGATACAAAGCGCTAAAAACAAAGCCAGCAGATATCACTATTTCAAAAAATGGCTTTAATATACCATAGATATTCGATTGTTCAATAGCCAGTTTTGTTTCGTAGGGCAACATTGTGGTGGCCAACATAAAAAACAATATAGCTGATGCTACGGCTGGCAATATATGTATTACTAAGCCGGCTGGTTTTGTGCTATTTTTGTAGGCTAACATTAGCACCAATGGTAGTACAACTAATATGAATATTTCAACAATCGACAATATTGGGTAGTTTTTTACAGGTAATGTACTAGCAGCAAGCTGCGATACATCGCGCGAAGTCAAACTAACTATCAGGTTACTGGCGCAAAGTGTCAAAAATACCAAAATAACATTTGTTCGTAATAATAGTGGCCCTACACCAAAAACAAAAACAGATACAGCTAGTAATATTATGGCTATATTCACTATACAAGCATAACATTTTTATCTAATATTTACCTTGGTACCGATTGCTATATTTTGTCTGGCTATCTCTCCAATATTTAGTTCAATAACATAATATGATGGTTTGTTGATACTAAAAACTTCGGGATATGACTGAGGGGTGGCATTTTGCTTGGTGCCTAAAACCGTGCCATTCTTGTCCGTCCATAGTATATCTATGGGGTAATTCATATCTTTCATCCATATCTGCCAATCACCAGACTGACCAAAATCAAATAGCATCGCGCTATCATTAGCTAGACTACTAGTACCTGACAAGCCCTTCACTTGTTCAGCCTGTGTTTTGGCCACCTTCACAGAGTAGCTTTTGTTGCCAACTACTATCTTTTGTCCCTTAGGCCATAAAATAAAACACGCAGATACTACAGATATAAATAAAAATAGCACTGTTATCAATAATATCTTTTTGTTAAGCGCCGATTTTATCTTTTTTGTGTCGTTGGTTTGCATTTCGTTCTATGTATTCAATTATTTTTGTTGCCACATCACGCCCAGTTATTTTTTCAATGTTAAAACCTGGACTAGAATTAACCTCTAAGACCAGGGGACCATTGTCACTTCTCATCATGTCAACCCCACATACTGGCAAATTCATAGATTTCGCTGCTTTTACTGCCGTTTTAATCTCTTCATCTGTTAGTTTAACGGTTTTACCCTCACCACCCTGGTGTATATTGGATCGAAAATCATCATCTAAGCTTTGTCGTAGATAGCTTGCAACTACCCTGTTACCTACTACAAACGCCCGAATATCAGTACCGGCTGATTCTTTTATAAATTCTTGGACTAAAAAGCTCACACCTTCTACATAAAAAGCCTGCATAACAGCCTGGGCGGCTTTTTTTGTCTCGGCCAGTACAACACCGTTGCCATGTGTACCACGAGCCACTTTGATAATAAGTGGTGTACCGCCTGATTTTTCTACAACATCGTCCAAATCAGCAGTTTCACGGGCAAAAACCGTTTTTGGGATACCAACACCAGCCCTGGCTAGCAACTGATATGATCTAAATTTATCTCTTGACCGATTAATAGCTATAGAACTGGCTGTTGTATATACACCCTGCATCTCAAACTGACGCACCACGGCTGTACCATATTTGGTATAGCTTTGGGCTATACGAGGGATTATGGCATCAAAGCCAGATAATGCCTCACCCTTGTAATGAACCACTGGGTTATTTTTCTCAACTGTAACGTAGCATTTGGCATAGTTTATTATCCTTACTGAATGTCCGCGTTCTTTGGCAACTAGCTTCAATCGCTGTGTAGAATAATTAGCCCCGCCCTTAGATAAAATAGCAATCTTCACTATCGCCCTTCTTCCTCGTCATTTGGAAAGTTAATATTATATTCATTTTTTAACTGAGCTCTGTCAATTGCTGACTTGGACGTATCAATAAGAAAACGATTGTTTAACATAGTTCTTCCAAGTAGTATTGGATATATTTTCTTAGACCTATTAGCTAGGGTGAATTTTGCAATAAATATTTTTGGACCAAGCTTAACCTTAAAACGAACATCATAGCGCTCTTCTTCATGACCAAAAGAATTTGAAACCCATACTTTTGAAAAGTCTGAAGTTGAAACCTGGGTAGACAAGTTAGCGCAAACGGGATGCCCGCCAAACAGGGTAAATTTAAGAACTCCATTTTCTTCAATAATATCGATAGCATGAACAGCTGACCTATATGCACCGGTATCTACCTTTGCTGGAATATTGTGTAATTTATAATCAACAAAATTAAGCCTCTCCGATCGGCCCACTATTGTTTTGTGAAAATCATTTCTTTTTGACATGCTTATTACTATACTACTAATACAAAAACTTGCTATACTATAAACTGTGTTTTATTATAATATATTTTTAGATTTATGTAAAGGATAATTTATGCATATACTTATTATCGGAAAATCTTTTTCGGGCTTAAAAAAATACCTGTTGGAAAATGGTTACGAATATACTGTCTTGCAAGATGTGCTAGAAACTAAATATCCCAATAAAAAGTTTAAAAATCGAGTTGTTGTCGATTTTTCTAATGAAGCTAGCGTTTTAAAGGCAATATCTAGCATTAATAACAAAAAAAATATTGATGGCGTTACGAAGATTTATGAAAAATATGTAGTTTGGTCTGCAATAATATCAGAATTTCTAGGGGTGCCAGGTATTCCAATATCTGCCGCTCAGGCCTGCACAGATAAAGAATTAATGCGTACTCTTTTTGCAAAATGTCCAGAAAAAATTAGCCCAGACTTTTTAATAGCTTCATCTGAAAAAGATATAATAAACTTTTCCAACAAACACAATTTCCCATTAATACTAAAGCCAGCAAATCTATCAAAAAGCCTGCTTGTCACAAAGAGTGACAATATTGATGAACTACTGAATAACTTTAGTAAATCAATGGAGACTATAGACGAAGTCTATAACAAATATGCGTCTGGAAGAAAACCAAAAATGATTATAGAGGAGTTCCTAAACGGCCCAGTTTTCTCTGTTGATGCATTTGTTGACTCTACAGGTGAGCCACATGTACTTGAAAATGTAGTCGATTACCAAACGGGCTATGATATTGGATATGACGATAATTTCCACTATTCGCGAATTTTACCAAGTAGTCTGGCTCAAGACAAAATTGATAAAATTCGCCGTTTAGCAGTTTTAGGCTGTAAAAGCCTTGGCATGCAATCGAGTCCGGCCCATATAGAAATTATATATACCAGCGATGGGCCAAGAATTGTCGAAATTGGTGCCCGAAATGGTGGATATCGCGAACGTATGCACTGGCTTGCAAATGATATTGATATTACCGCTAATGCCATAGCACTTTCGCTTAATCAACCTCTAGACATTAGCCCAAAGAAAAATGAATGTATAGGAGTTTTTGAACTATTTCCCAAAAACCCTGGAATCTTTGAATGTATTAACAATGAAAAAAACCTTAGGAGCCTAGAATCATTCAACTACCTAAGTGTCAAAGCTAAATCTGGTCAATTTGTTGGAAAATCTGGAGATGGATATAAAATGTGTGCTGTAGTAATACTGAAAAATAAATACCAGGATAAATTTAAAAAAGATATGGAATTCTTGAATAATAAAGTAAGTGTTAAGACTATATAAATATTTATTTATTGACGAAACTATCAAATGCATCTGATAGCTTATTGATAATAATGTTCTGTATCCCATCATCCTCTTGGCTAATGCCAAAGTTAAAATTAACCTCTAATACATACGATGAGCCATTCTTATCCATAATAATATCTACGCCCGAAATTTCCCTATTCAATGCCTTTGATGCACCAAGGGCAATATCACGCATGTCGTCACTGATTTTATCTATCAATACTCTTCTTGCGCCTTTAGCGACATTATTTACATGACTATTGCCATTTGATTCACGCATGTAAACTAATAAAACTTCATTGTTAAATGTTATTACTCTATAGTCTCCATTATTTTTAATATATTTTTGAATTATAAAAATTGAATCATTATTTAAATTTTGTAAAATGTTCATTAAATAAGCTTCATCAGATATTAAATAATTATCATTCCCGCCTCGTGTTTCTGCACTTTTTAGAATAAACGGATATTTAATATTAAATCTTTTAACAGCAAATGCAACGTTTTTTGGATATACAGCTATAGTATTTGGGTATGGCACACCGTTCAGCGCAAATGCATAGTATTGCGCCAGTTTACTAGCTGGTGATGTTAGCTTGTTCTCGGTATTAAGAATTTCAATATGATTATCTGCGCAAAAATGTGCAATACAATGCCTGGTATCATTATTAGAAAATCCTCTTAAGTAGACCAAGTCAGATATTTTTATATCAAAAATAGTACCACCTTCTTTGTTATATAGGTATAATTTTACCTCTGGGCCTTCCAGGGAAAAAATAACATCCTCATAAAATGCATCAATATATTCATGAATGCCTTTCTTTTTCAACTCACTTATTAAAAATCTGCCCGTAGCGCTACCAACTCCATAATCTTCTCTTCTAAATATAATAATTTTTTTCATACACATTTAATTTCATTAAAAACCATACTTAATAGTATAAGTTATATTATAAAGTTTAACATTTTATCTTAATTAACTATATGCCTATTCTATATAGTTTTCTCTTATGAATTCTTCGACACAATCAACAATAGACTTCTCCGGAACATACCTAATAGTCGCTAGTAATCCATACGGCGCTAAGCCCACTTGAGAATGGACATCAATGCCACTATTGGCTGAGATTGTGCTTCTTGCATTAGGTGAGGTATCTTGCAAAAATTTTGCCATAAGCCCCTGCTCTAGATAAACCAATGCCTGACTATTAATCCCATGCTTAGATATTAATCTCTGTACTCTGTTTTCAGCATTTGCTAATTGTGCAAGGGTTGGTTCTTGATATCCTGCCTCCAATGCCGCTTGTTCTGCAAATGCCTTGATTGCCTTTATTTCGCTTCCTGCGCTCAACCACACTTCCAGTGCCCTATAATAAGTAAGACTTGAAAGGATAGACCTACCTGTAAGCGCTTCACTAACTATCCCTTCAATTGACTTACCAACGCCTTCGCGTATTAGTGTTGAGCCTCTGGATGTTATCTGATTCAACCTTAAACCATTTGAATTCAATGATGAAATACCATCAAAAGCATGCTCTACTTCGTGTGCTACAACTAAAAATATTCCTGAGGGTGATTGTTGAAAACCTTTTCTGTGAATATTTTCAGGAATCTTTATCCAGCCCCGTTCATAACTTAAATTTCGAAATGGACCAATCACCACTCCGACCTTGGGAGATTCAGAACTAGAGTCAATTGGCCACTGGCCACTATTATAGACTCACTATATAATCCATTGCTACGTAAAATGTGCACAGCAAGATTATAAGCATCTTTTGAGGTTAATGTAAGACTATCCAAATGAGATACTTCTTCAGACGTGAACCTGCCATTAGCTGGCTCAAAATTAATTATCGATTTTGACACCTTTACAGACTTTGCAAATTCTTGAAGATCAGACGATACCGGTGTATTTTCTGGAGTATAGACAACGCCATTTCTCCACCTATCCATAGTCCAAGCGAACCTATCAGAAATATCGTTATTCAATTCTTCCGAAAGTTGATCCGATAGCTTATATAAATAATCTAGCCCTTCTAAGCCCCCTAAAAGCTCTTTCTTTTTATCACAATCAGTCATCAGTTGAACAGCATCAAAAATATCAACATAATCTGGGTATAACCGACCAAGTAAACTAGCTGTTTTTTTGAGATAAATATCAAGCACTAAAGAAGTGGCTTCTTTGCAATTTTCACCCATATCAACACTTGCAAGCTGCATTCTGCAGTCTCTTATCTGATGTCTTACTGCGGAAATAGATTTTATTGAATCAAATACGGCCTGTGGATTAGAGTTTATGGCAAAATGATTTAGTTCAAAGTCATCATCTAGCTGGTCTGACGCAATAGCATTTGCCACATAATTATGCGACTCTATTGATAAACGTCTTAGAGCTAACTCCAGGTCATTATTATCATCGATCAATGTCATCAGCATAGATAGAGTTTCTTTTGCATTCTGAGGATTGGGTACAAAATTACTAGCAAACTCTTCACACAACTTCCCTAAACTATCTTCACCCTCTGGAGTAGAAAAATAATTAACAACAAAATCTATTGAACTAGATTTTATCAAATACCAATCTGGATTACGCTCGTTAATACTTTTCTCAATGTCCAAAATATAGTTAAGCTCTTCTTTTGTAAGCAACTTATCAATTCTATTAATGGTTTCAGAAAGTTCAGCAATATCCATACTCAAGTCTGCACTAGCTCTTGGGCCGTATGGCCCTAGACTACGTTCACTTGTTGGCATTTAGTACCCTTATGTAGACTAGGCCTATTACGGATACTAGTATAAATATTATTAAGATTAGCATGGTTATGAAGCCTTTTTGTTTATTCATAACTGAAAAATCTACGCTATCTTTTATATTTTTATTCATTAGTGATTGTTACTCTGATAAATATTATATAGGAATTTTTGATATTTTGCATATTAGGTTATTGCGATAAAATAAAGCTAGGCAAAAAAGCCACGTTTTGGGGGTTCTGATCTAAATTGCTCAAGTAGTTCACGTTGTTTTTTGCTAAGTTTAGTTGGGGTTTGAACATCTAGTGTAACAATATGTGGCCCACGGGTTTCACTTTTGATATGTGGTACGCCATGGCCGGATAGCTTGAAATCTGTGCCGTTTTGAGTACCTTCTGGTATTTTCATAGTTACTGGGCCATCGACAGTATCAACAGTCATTTCGCCACCCAGAGCGGCCGTAGCCATATCGATACTTTCATGACTAATAATAATGTCACCTTCGCGAGTAAATTTTTTATGTGGTTTAACACGAATATGAACATATAGGTCACCCTTGGGGCCGTTTTGGACTGCTTCACCGTATTCACGTAGTCTAACTGTAGCTCCATCGTCTATGCCGGCAGGAATCTTCAATTCAACAGTTTGTTCCTTGCGCTTGACACCACGACCACCACATACTTTACAGTCTTTTTCTGGTTTTTTACCAGTGCCATGGCAGTCTTTGCAAGACTGAGCTTGCTGAATATTACCCAATATTGTCCTAACAGATGTAACTACCTGGCCACTACCCTGGCAGGTTGGACATGTTTTTAGCTCATAACCAGGCTCTGCCCCTTTGCCATCACAGTGCTCACAAGCAACTTCAATATTCAAACTTAAAGTTTTCTCAACCCCAAAAACCGCTTCTTCAAATGACAAATCAACGACCGTTTCCACATCACGACCACGTCTAGTGCGCTGACGTGGACCACCACCAAAAAAACTACCAAATATATCACCTAAACCACCATCACCAAAGTCAAAGTTTATATTTTGGCCATTGAAATTGAATCCACTTCCGTTAAAATCGTAAGCACCACCACCCTGATTGCTACCAGCTCCACCAACACCCGCATGGCCAAACTGATCATATCGTTTGCGCTTTTCGCTATCTTTTAGTACCTCGTAGGCCTCGTTTATTTCTTTAAACTTGGCTTCTTCACCACCCTCTTTGTCTGGGTGGTGTTGCACAGCTAAACGACGAAATGCTTTTTTTATTTCGTCGGGTGAGGCGTCTTTACTGACGCCCAATACTTCATAATAATCACGTTTGTTCATTAGTAAATATTTTACACTATTTTGGCACTAAAGACCATAGAGTGCTAGCTTTTATTTGAATGTTGAATTTTATATATTGCCAAACCAATAACAAATACAGCCAACAGTGTTAATGCCGCCCAACCCAAATGTCGTAATTGATACAACACAGCTCCAACTGCAACATATAGACCCCAGCGAATCATAACACCATTTTTTATCGACATACCAATAATAATAAACACAATCTGTTCCAGTATTAGCCACCAGCCATATAGACCACCCGCCTGGCCGGCTACTGCCTGAATAGTGAGTGGTATTGTAGCAACTGCAAGTAAAATATAAATATAGGTCTTTGACTGCTCAAGTTCGTGTCGTTGATATCGCCAATATGCAAATCCGGCAAAAATAGCTACCATCAGATGGCTATAAACCTGCACTTCTCGTACTCCCAGATGCCATAATAACCAATATATTGAACCAAGCCCAAGCATACATATTAGTTCACGATTATTTTGGTTTGTATGCTTAAAATTAACATATGTGGCTATGGTTGCGACAAAAAGCCCAACAGGCATAACCCAGGTGGACTGACTAAATACTACCGTAAATGGAGTGATATACAGCGTTGCAAGCGTACTTGCAGTCACAAGCTGAGCCCAATTTTTTGATCTTGGCAAGTAGTCATACGCCAACATGTAACTAACTCCGGCTAATATGGTGCTGACTATGCCAAATGTCAACATAGTACCCTGTTGCTCTATTGTTGATCTGAGCATTGCCCAAATAATGGCCTGCAACATAAATGGTATCAAAAGTAATATTTCTTTTTGTTTTTCGATGTATATTGCAATCAAAAATGTAGCCAATGTAATTAATGCCAAAACAAATACGAGAAATAAACTATTACTAGACACAGTAACAGCCAATACCGTAGAAACAATTGCAGACAATACGTAGCCAACTACATATGACATACTTGCAGATTTGCTATATGTAGACAGTGGAACCTTGGCCGAAACAAACATTAATCCCCGGGCTATAGATCTTGATAACACAAAACCAGCAAACACTATTAGGTAGGCCAAACTATAGTTGAAAACTGTAAAGTCTCCGGCAAATACATCTTTATCAAAGGTGATCGGTATTATAAACCATAAAAATGACCCTAGCCATCTGTTGAATTCATATCTATATTTAATAGCAAGGGCAATATTTACCAACAAAGCCAGTATGACAGCCAGTGCTAGATAATGTATGTGTATTGATGAACCGATAACTGGCAATGACACAAGACCGCCAATAAACATTGCCCATTTGCTTTCTCTTTGAATAGTGGCCATAACACCAACTATGAGAGCTATGTAGTAACAATAAGCAAACATAGACAGACCTTCTACTGCAAGACTAAATATAGCAACAAATAATGCACTACCCACCAAAAGCAATGTAGCCAATATATCCCAGCCTGCTTCGGTAGATATTCGCCTGCCAGCCAAATATATAGCAAGTTGAAGAGTTATCATTATAATTAATAATATTGTCTGTAATGCTGGTGTTACAACACTAGCCAGATAGTATTGTCCAAATGCCAAAGCAAAAATACTAAGACCAACCGCTCCAACAACAAATAACAAATTTTGTCTAGCTTTTAGCCACATAGCATAACTACAAATAACAGCCAGTGCTATAGAAGAAATTACTAGATTTGCGTTGCCTGAAGCCATAAATACGCCAACTACTAAATAAGCCAACAAAAGAGTTGACCAGCTGAACCAAAAATCTGTTTTTCTAGAAAACAGCAAAAACAATAACAGTTGAACAATATTTGTCACCAGTACCACAATAGATACAAAATGCCAGCTAGGCTCAACTGCATATGCAAAAATAGATACTGCACACAATACAAGTGTATGAGTTATGGTACTGTAGACATCTTTTAGGTCTTTGTTGGTAAAGGCTTGAAGCAAGTAATAAAAGCAACCTATCGTAAGTGATATACCAAGCTGCAAAGCACCTGATTTCTGGATTAATACCAATGAAGATATCATCGATATAGGCAAAATAATTTGTGATGAATATAAAGCAGATTCGCGAAAATCAAGCCAAATATTTTTATATAAACTTAATGCCAATAATATCAACGATAGTGTCGCCATAACCCAACCAAAACAGTAAATAGGTACATCGATAATCGATATTGCTGATTCGAACAAAGATAATGACGTAAATATAAGTACATAGTTCAAAAATGGCTTTCTGAAATACCAAACAGCATGCCCAAACACAGACAATGATAATAATGAGGCAATAAACCATGCTATTGAGCCGTTTTGACTGTTTAGCACATATTTATAAATAGCCAAGCCCATAAGTGGCAATATAGACATACCAATACCCGCGAAGGCAATGCCAACCTGGGTAAACTGTTTTTTGTTCTTATATAACCAACACCCAGTGATATATAAAGCCATGGCTACTACATAAACAGATATAGCTTTCAAGATACCACCAACACCACTAAATGCTACAAATAGCCCAGCAGAAGCCACAAACAAAAATGCTCCAAAATATAGTAAGAGTGATGCGTTATCAAGCTCAATACTGGGCTGCGCTGGCTGCAAAGTAGTTACTGCGGTAGTCGGCTGAAGGGGTAGCTGTACATCTGTTTCAATATACTGGTCAACTATTGGATCCGTAATATCTAGTTGAGTATTAGTTGGTAGCACTATGTCACTATCAACTAAACCTTGATTTTTTATATCTATTAACATTTCCTCTATTAACTTTTTTTGATCTTTGGTTTTGGCTTTGGATTGAAAACTTGATATATAGGAGAACCAATCACGATTACGTTGCGACAAGGCACTGTCTATATTTGACGAATTAGCATTATTTCTACTTAAATACCAAACTAACCATATAGCCCCGACAGCTATCAGTATCATCTCAAACATTTTTGTTTATTCCCTCTTTTATAAATAAACTATAGCATAAGATTTATATATCTACACAAAAAAAGGCCAGCCTACATGCCAGCCTTTTTAAGTAAAGTCAGGTGTTTTTATTTCTTGTCGTCGACTACTTCACCTTCGACAGGACCATCTTCTTTTTTGTCATCTGAGACATCAGAGGACTCGTCTTCTTTTGAGGTAGTCTGCTCATATAACTTGGCTCCTATTGGCATAGTCTTTTCAGTTAGATCTTTGCCAGCTTTTTCTAGCTCACTTTTATCCGTTGATTCAAGTTTATCTTTAGCATCTTTTATGGCTGTTTCAAGTGTCTTTTTGTCATCGTCACTTATTTTTTCACCGTTGTCCTTTAGAAGCTTTTCAGCTTGATATATGGCATTCTCAAGTAAGTTTTTTGCATCTACAACTTCACGTTTTTTCTTGTCCTCTTCAGCATTAGCTTCGGCTTCTTTAGCTGCTTTTTCGACATCTTCTTTGGACAAGTTGCCACTGTTTTGAATAGTGATACTTTGCTCCTTGCCTGTGCCTTTGTCTTTGGCGGTGACATTTAATATACCATTGGCATCTATATTGAAGGTAACTTCTATCTGCGGTATGCCACGTGGTGCAGGTGCAATACCATCTAGTATAAATCGGCCCAAACTCTTGTTATCGGCAGCCATTTCACGTTCTCCCTGCAATACATGTATTTCTACCTGTGACTGATTGTCTGCAGCTGTACTAAACGTTTCACTTTTACTAGTAGGAACGGTGGTATTTCGTTCAATGAGCTTGGTGCTGACACTTCCCATGGTTTCAATACCCAAAGATAGTGGTGTTACGTCAAGCAGTAAAACGTCTTTGACGTCACCAGCTAACACTCCACCCTGTATAGCTGCACCGATAGCCACAACTTCGTCTGGGTTGACACCTTGCATTGGCTCTTTGCCAAATATCTTTTTAACCTTTTCCTGGACAGCTGGCATACGTGTCATACCACCAACAAGCACTACGGCATCGATATCACTAGCTTTCAAGCCTGAATCTTTTAACGCTTTTTCGCATGGAATAGCAGTTTTATCAATCAAATCACCGACTAAACTTTCTAGTTTTGCTCGGCTCAAAGTTGTTTCAAAATGCATTGGACCATCGGCGTTGGCAGTCAAAAACGGCAAATTGATATTTACTTCGTTAGTTGTAGATAGCTCAATCTTGGCTTTTTCAGCTTCGTCACGTAAGCGTTGCATAGCGGCTTTGTCATCTGTTATGTCAACACCGTTTTCTTTTTTGAACTCGTCTATTAGGTAGTTGACAATAACACGGTCAAAGTCAGCACCGCCTAGGTGTGTATCACCGTTGGTACTCTTTACCTCGAACACGCCATCACCTAGCTCAAGTATCGACACATCGAATGTTCCTCCACCTAGGTCATAAACGACAATCTTTTCATCTTTGCCCTTTTTATCTAAGCCATAGGCTAGAGCGGCGGCAGTTGGTTCGTTGATAATACGCTTGACTTCGAGCCCAGCAATCTTACCTGCGTCTTTAGTTGCCTGACGCTGAGCATCGTCGAAGTAGGCAGGTACAGTAATAACCGCTTCTGTAACTGGTTGACCCAAAAAGCTTTCGGCGTCAGACTTGAGCTTACTTAGTACCATTGCACTTAGTTCTTCGGGGCTGTAGTCTTTGTCGCCCATTTTGACCTTGACACCATCTTTGGACTTAACTATCTTGTAGCCCAATAGTTTAAGATCACGCTGAACTTCTTTGTCTTCCCAACGCCGACCAATAAGTCGTTTCATTTCATAAATTGTCTTATCAGGGTTAGTAACAGATTGTCGTCTGGCCAACAGGCCAACTAACCTATCACCACTTTTGTTAACAGCTACAACACTCGGGGTTGTTCTGTTGCCCTCTTGGTTGGCAATAATTTCAGGTTTTCCACCCTCCATGACCGCCATTGCACTGTTCGTTGTTCCTAAATCTATTCCTATAATTTTTCCCATAATCTTCTCCTTACTTCTTAGTTACTTTTACCATTGCGGGTCTTATGACTGTATCGCCAAATTTGTAGCCAGTTTGTAAAACATCGGCTACTACTTCGGTTTCGCCATCAGACTCTTCCATTGTGACTGCTTCATGTATGGTCGGGTCAAAAGCTTCACCAATTACACCTATCTTTACTAGACCAAAACCCTCTAGCTGGCTTTCTAGCTGACTAGCCACCGAGCTGATACCCTTGACCCACGCATGATTTTTGATATCTTCGGGTTCATGAGCGATAGCTCGTTCGATATTGTCCAAAACTGGCAATAATGAAATTGCAGCCTGTTGTTTGCCAATATTTACTGCCATCAAACGCTCTGCTTCGGAACGACGTTTGTAGTTGGCAAATTCAGCCTGCAATTTTTGTATATCAGCTGTCAGCTCGTTTATAATCAAAACAGCTTCATCACCAATAAATGCTTGAGTCTGGTCATCTGTTATCTGCATATTGTCAGCCTGATTCAACGCCGGTTCTGGCTGAACTGGTTGGTTGGATTGAGTCTGTTTTCTAGGTTCTTTTACCATATTCCTCCTTACAATATTTGCTCTAATGTTTGTCCTGCATAGCGAACCAAATTCATCGCCTGGGTGTAGTTTTGCCTTGTTGGGCCAACTACTCCAATATAACTACTGTCACTATATGGACTTCGATAACGGCTTATTATCAAACTACAACCGCTTGTTTTCCCCACTGGATTCTCGGCACCAATATAAACGCTAAGCGGCTCATTTGGTGCAGCTTCATATAGCCACGGTTCAAGATTGTCTATAAGTGTGGCTACCTTGTGGACCGAATTTACATCAGCAAATTCGGGGTTATTAAACAAGTTAGACACCCCGCTCATATATAGTTGATCGCCAATTGTACCAATAGCCAAATGGCTAGTTATCTCGACCAGACTGTCTACGGCAGAACGAATAGCTTTTGATGCATGGCCAGCATTTTTTATACGGGTATCGATAGCCATCGCATTGCGATCGACAAACCCAACGCTATTCGATTCGCTATTGGTTGTTTCGTCAGTAACTGAATTGACATAAAACCTATAGCCTTTGTCTGTTGGTATACGACCAGCTGAGGTGTATGGGTGTTCTATATAGCCCATTTCTTCTAATTTGACCATTTCTGCACGGATAGTAGCAGATGACACGCCAAAAGTTTTTGCTAGCAATACAGAGCCAACCGGTACAGCTACCTCGGCATATTGTTCTACTATTGCTCGTAATATTTTTGCTTGTCGATCTGTCATAACTTCCTTTAAACAATGCATGTATGCAATGCTCTGTATAAATATTACAAAATTAGCACTCTCATGTCAAGAGTGCTAATAAATTATCTCAAATTGTCACTATATAACCTGAGCTCGACATAACAACACCTGAAAATCTTGATTTTAGCTGATTCAGATTGCACCTTTGGTACATTTTGCATAGCTGTAGCTATGGAAAATGTACCAAAGGTGTGAGATGAACAGATAAAATCGGGATTTTGTTTGGGTTGTTTATGTCGAACTCAGGTTATATATTATTTTTTAGCTCTTGTAGCAAATCTTTAGCGTGTTCTTTTTCGCTTTCTTGATCAGGTAAAGCCGATATGTCTCCATTGACTACAGCGTCTATAACTACATTTGTTTGCTCTACTTCAATATTGGTTACAAACTTAAAATATGGCCTACTAAGAGCAAGTGATATTTCTTCAATAGCGCTTTTTAGGCGACGTTGTTTTTCATCGGCGGGCATAACGCCACGTTTATCTAATCTATACATCCAAACGTCATATTTCGGAGGCAAAACAAATATTGGCAAAGCCGTCGGGCTATAGTTTACTACAGTGTCGCATCCGTGAATATCAATGTCTGTTATTGCCGTCTGGTGGGCTTGGCTGGCTTTAACAAATTCACGCCCATTCACGCCATAGGCATGCTTTTCGTGTACTATGGCCGCTTCTAAATATTCACCTTTTTTTAATCCAGCCAAAAACTCATTTTCGTCTTTAAACCAATATTCAACACCGTTCTGTTCTAAAACTCCATTGTTTTCGCGTTTTGGGCGTGTCGTATCTGACACCACATAATGATAACCTCCATTTGATACCAATTTATGGATAAGTGTATTTCGGCCGGCCGCCGTAGGGGCTGAAAGTAAAACAAATTTAATGCTTCTTAGCAGCTCCAATAACTGATCACTAGGCCGATAGTTGCTGAGAATCTTTACATAGTCTTGCAAATTATCTAACTGTTGTTTTTGGTCTAACATAGCTATACTATATAGTACTTTTAATAGGAATAAAATATGAATAAACCAGCACCCAACTTTGAGCTACTTGACCAGAATGGTCAAACCCATAATCTAAGCGACTATAAAGGCAAATGGCTGGTATTATACTTTTACCCAAAAGATGACACGCCAGGCTGCACCAAAGAGGCATGCAATTTCCGTGATGGACGTGACTTTTTAATTGAAGCGGGTGCCGAAGTCGTCGGTGTGTCCAAAGACAGCGTTGCCAGCCATAAAAAATTTACCGAAAAATATAATTTAAATTTTACACTACTCAGTGACCCAAGTGGTGAGACTATCAAGGCCTATGGATCACTAGGAGAAAAGAAAATGTTTGGCAAAACATACATGGGTATCAAAAGAAATACGGTACTCATAGACCCAGCAGGAAATATTGTCAAAGAATACAAAGGCGTAAATCCTATCACCCACACTGGTCAAGTATTAGAAGACCTGGAAGAAATATCTAAAAATTATTCTTAATCTCTTTTTAACAGGACAGTAAAGGCTTCGGCTGGGATATCTACTTTGCCAAATCGTTTGAGGCGCTTTTTACCTTTTGCCTGTTTGGCAAGTACCTTTTTTTTACGAGACACATCACCACCATACAAACCACTAGTGACATCTTTTCGATATGCACTTAGGTCTTCGCGAGCGATAAACCTAGCACCAACAGCTGCCTGTAAAGCAACTTGGAAATTTTGCCGAGGTATAACTTCTTTTAACTTTTTTACTACTTCACGACCAACACTGTCTGCTTCAGTTTTATGTACCATAATACTCAGTGCATCTATTCGTTCACCAGCTACCAAAAAGTCTAACTTTACCAAATCTCCAGCTCGATAGTCATCTAGCTCGTAATTAAACGATCCATAGCCACTGGTTATACTTTTAAGCTGATCATAAAAATCTGTCAACAAATTAGCCAACGGTGCATCAAAACTAACAAGTGCTAACTGGGTATCAACAAAACTAATATTTTTATATAACCCACGCTTTGAAGAGACAAGCTGTATTACCGAGCCAACATAGTCTTTTGGGCAAACAACTTCGCCATTTATCCAGGGTTCTTTTATCTGGGCAATCTGAGCAACGTCAGGAAGATCAGTAGCGCTTTTTATATCAACCTCATCGCCGTTATTCATAGTTATTTGATAATCAGTACTCGGGTTTGTCACAACCAAATCTAGCCCATATTCACGCTCAAGCCGTTCCTTAACAATATCCATATGTAGTAGACCTAAAAAGCCAACCCTTACACCAAAACCCAAAACCGGTGAATTTTCCGGAGCAAACTGCAAGGCAGAATCACTAAGTGCCAGTTTTTCTATGCCGTCTTTCAATAGCTGATAGTTCTCGTTACTGTCTGGGAAAAACCCAGCATATACAAACGGCTTGACTTCTTTATAGCCCGGCAATGGCTCAACAAGAGTTTGTCTAATATCAGCCATGATTCGGTTTCCTTGCCGAATAAACGATATAACGAAAAGTGCCATCTTCATAGAGATTACTATATGTGTAATTTGCCATTACAGCATTAATAAAATATGGTGCAAGTTTTGATGTTGGCTTTATCCATGACAAAGGCTTGGCTATACGACGTAATCTGTCATAAGTTGGTTTTGTGAATATTGACCAATCTATTTCACTGTTGCATATAAACCCAGCATCTTTCATTGCTGAATTAATCTGACCAGGATTTTGCTGATATAAACCAAATGCACCGGCATGATCAAAAAAGAAGTCTATTATGTTCTTTTTATCTATGGAAATATGTTCTGTATTAATTTCATAGTCTACAAGAACAATTCGCCCAGCAGGTTTTAGTATCCTGTAAAATTCTTGCATAGTTTTCTTCATATCCTTAGTGTGGCTTAGCGTTTCTGTAGTATATATAACATCAAAATAATTATCTGGGAAGTCAGTTTCCGAATAATCTCCTAGTACAAATTTTGGTTTATTTACAGTGTTTTTTGACAACTTAGTAGATATCCTCACCTCACGAGGGGTTATTGTTATACCGGTTATATTTGCCCACGTATTTTCAGCCAAATATCTAGCTGCATAGCCCTGCCCTGAACCTGCATCTAAGACATCTTCACCTTTATGCAATTTTAAAAGCTTAGCAAGTTCAATCATATAGTTATGCTGGGCTTGTTTCTCGGTCTTAGTGTCCTCTTTCCAGTATCCAGCATGTTGCGAACGTCCCATAACTAAGTTATATCCAGCCCAAGAGCCAAATCTAGTATAGTATTTAGCTACTGAGTTTTCGTCGTTTTTTTCTAATTTATTCATTTGCCTTCTCCTTTAAAGTATCTCTGCAAGGTAACGGTATCTCCAACTCGGGCATCTCGAGTGGTTTTTAGGTTTGTTACTATGTAACCTATTTCACCCGTGGACAGTACTGTATCCTCTGTCATAACAGGTGATAAGTGGCCAACCTCTAGGGCAATGCCATTAGCATTGGTAGCCAACATTTTTATCTGATCATTTTTTGATATTTGACCATCTACTATGCGTACATACAGTATTACACCCCTGTAATCATCGTAGTAACTATCGAAAATCAAAGCACGTGTTTTTGCATCCGGCTTGCCATTAGGTGCTGTAAAATCATCTATTATTTTATCGAGCAGTGCTCCTACCCCATCACCAGTTTTAGCTGATATTGATAACACGTCTTCTTTGGTGCAACCTAACAGTGATACGACTTCGTTGGTTACGCGTGGCACATCGGCTGCTGGTAAATCTATTTTATTTAATACCGGAATAATTTTAAGATCTGCGCCTAGGGCTAAGTATACATTGGCCAAGGTTTGAGCTTGAATACCCTGGCTGGCATCAACCACCAATATTGCACCCTCACAAGCCGCTAAACTGCGTGACACCTCGTAACTAAAATCAACATGACCCGGTGTGTCTATTAGGTTTAGCTCATAACCTTTGTAGTCCATACGAACGGGAGCTAGTTTTATGGTTATGCCTTTTTCGCGTTCTAGATCCATTTTGTCTAGTAGCTGTGATTTCATGTTACGTTTAGCAACTGTACCTGTTAACTCTAGTAGTCTATCAGCTAACGTGCTTTTACCATGATCAATATGCGCTATTATGCAAAAATTCCGTATTTTATCCATATTCAACTGTTTATTATATAGTATACTTGGTCAAAACAGATACAAATTATGCTGTCTGGCTAGATCTTTATTGGCTTCAATATTATTTGCTTAGCTTTGTTTATTACCATCTGGGATTGATCCAACCTAAATAGCCAACTAAAAAACAAATATACCGAAAATGATATTGTAGTTATTATTATCAACTTTGTTATCAAAACAAAACTTAGATCTGCTAACTGCAATGGGAACACCTGCAATAAAAGATAGCCTGTGATAGCTGTTGCCAAGCCAGCAACTAAAGCTTTTAGACAATATCTTAGAAAGTCTTTCCCAAATAGTTTATGATCACGTTTAATCATGATAGTCATGAGTATCACATCTTCGGTGAAAGCAACTATCCCCTGAGACATAGCTAAACCAACTACACCAAAAGTCGTAGGCTTGGACAAATTGTAAGCCAGAAATATATTCAAAGCAATGATAAACAACGATACATATAGTGGAGTTTTTGTATCTTTATGAGCATAAAAATAACGCGATATTATCGTGTACAATATTCGGAAAAATATAGCCGCACACAAAAAACCAAAAATCATTGCGATTTCCTTACTGCTTCGTGCAAATATAATACGCGCTAAATATGCCCTGGTAAAAAATGTCACTATAACTACTGGTAAAGCTATCCATATTATGGTCTGTGTCACCCGAACATATTCTTTGCGAAATAGATCTACTCTACCCTGAGCTAGCTTTTCGGTTAACCTAGGAAAAGCGGCTGTTGATATCGAATTGCCGATAAGCATAATAGGTGCACTATGAAGTATGAGTGCATTTTCATACCAGCTGACCGAACCAGTTATCAATCGTGATGCAAATCTGGTTTCAAATATAGCATTTATATAATCAACTCCTTGGTCAATAGATCTGGCGGGCAATATCCGTAAAACTTCACGAAAACCTTTATTTTTAAAATCTATATATGGTGAATATTTAAATTTCATACCAACCATACCCAAAGAAGCAATAACGAGCTGCAATATAGCTCCGACTGCGACACCAATACTCAAACCAACTACCCCTAAACTATCGCCAAATATATAAATACTTGCAATAATGGCTCCATTGTAGAATAATGGCGCTACTGCAAAGAAGAAAAACCTACCAACACCTTGCTGAACAGTAGTCAGCAAGGTGGATATTGCAAAAATAAACACATTAACTGAGACTATCCGCATAATAGCAACAGACAAATGCAGCTGTTCGGGTGAAAAGCCTGGCACAACTAAATACTTTAGTAGTGGTTCAGCGAATATTATTAATAATATTGATACCAATAAGGTCAAAATTCCCAAACTGTTCAAGAGATAGCTTGAAACCTCCCAGGCTGATTTTTTGCTTTTTTGCAACTGCTCGCTCAGAACTGGCAAAAAAGCAACACCCAATGCGCCTGCTGCCAGAGTAAAATATATAAAATCAGGAATTTTAAAGGCCGCAAAATAGGCATCTGTCTCAAAGCTAACAAAATTAGCATTTATCAGCTTGGTACGTATTATGCCTAACACAGTTCCAGCCAAACTGGCAGAGGCCAACAGCATGGCGGCAGAACCAAAACCTATCCGTTTATTGGCTCGACTTAAAAATCTATTCATTTATTATTTTACTCTTGAAAAAGTTTGTTGTTTGTTGTCATACCTAATACAAAGCGGCTTCTTTAGGTAATTTTGAATCCTGTAAAATTGCCAATACCTGCTCAGCTTCTACAGTCTCTTTTTCAAGTAATGCATCTTTGAGCTTGGCTAAATATTGTTTATTAGCTCTTATTACAGACCTAGCTCGATTAGCAGCCTCAGTTATTAGTGATTCCACTTCGTCATCAATAATCTTTGCTGTATCGTCCGAATACTGTCGTTCATGCATTATTCTATCCATCATCATACCGTCTTCGATATGAAACACCTGATCACGCAGTTTTTTGCCCATACCTTAATTGATAATCATATCTCTAGCTAATTCGGCTGCTTTTTGCAAATCACTACCCGCTCCTGTAGTTACAAGCTCTGGACCATATATTACTTCT
>CAYQBK010000086.1:0-9600 GCA_964415715.1 uncultured Candidatus Saccharibacteria bacterium | reverse complement strand
GGCCAAGATAGTGCCAACTGGCCACATGCCACAGAGTGTTTACGAATAAATTTTGCCCGACCAGATTCTGAATTAGAACAAGGAATACCAATACTAGCTCAGGCCATAAGAAATGCCTACGATGACTAAACGAATTGTTGTAAAGGTTGGCACAAAAGTACTAACAGATAGTAGTGGGGTATTAAATGAAAAATCGCTTGCTAACATAGCTGAACAAATATCAAAACTTAAAAGTTCGGGCCATGATGTTGTACTAGTATCATCTGGAGCCATGGGTGCCGGAAAAAGCCTACTGAAAACAAACAAGCCACTTAAGGCCATCGCCGAAAAACAATTGTTCGCAGCCATAGGGCAGGCTCACCTAATACACAGATATTCTGTTCATTTCAAAAGGCTAAATCTTTACTGTGCCCAAATATTGGCGACAAAAGAAGACTTTCGCGACAAAGCACATTACACTAACATGAAAACCTGTTTCGAAAGCCTATTGCATGACAAAGTCATACCCATAGTTAACGAAAATGATGCCATTTCACTAAATGAACTAATATTTACCGATAACGACGAGTTAGCCGGCTATGTCGCATCCATGTTAAATGCCGATATACTAATAATATTGACATCTGTCAACGGCTTACTTGATACAGCGAAATCACCCACCAAAACCATCGCCACAATCACACCAAAAACTACTGAAAAATATATCAACTATATAACTAACGACAAATCTGAAGCAGGCAGGGGTGGTATGTCAACCAAATTTGCTGTAGGCAAAAAACTTGCCAAACAGGGTATCGAGGTAATTATAGCTAACGGCTACACTGAAAATATTATTATTGATATTATCACAGGCAAGAAAATCGGAACCAAGATTATTGCCGGCAAGAAAATCCCAAATGCACGGCGGAGACTCGCTCACGCCGAAAACCAAGTCAGGGGCAAAGTTATTGTAATAAAACCAGAGGCTGTCTCTGCTATAACAGACGAAACAAAAGCCAATAGCCTGCTATTTGTCGGCATACATGCACTGCAGGGTGACTTTAAAAAAGGTGATGTTATAGAAATACTAAATAGCAAAGATCAAGTTATTGGATATGGAATCGCTCAATATAATTCAAACGAAGCGACCAAACTAATTGGCCAAAAAAACATCAAGCCCCTCATACATTACGACAAAATGTTCATCTGCTAGTACATCTAGGGTCAACTTTATGTTTCAAAAGATAAACTCATCATACTAACTGATGTCCCGTACTACATAATATTAATACTTGCCCAGCCATATGCGCCAAGCTAGCACTAGCTTGGATTTGCATAATAAAAATATATATTGTTAAAATAACTCACATGAAGGAAACTGATTCAGAAGCTCTACCAAGAATAGTATTAGAGCCCGATGTTTTACTGCTATACATGGGTGCTATGGGCTATAATGAGGGTATCGCAAACACACTCTACGACTATTTATTCAAAAATTATTCGGATAGCGGAGGTTACATGCCTGGCGAACCAAAAATACTAGCTGAGGGAATATGTGGAGAATATTACGAATGGCTAGCTATCCATGAGCACAGTTCTAGCTGATACAAACTCACAAATGATAAATACTATATTGTAATTATGTCGTGACAAAAAGAAGAATACAAAGATTTTCAATTGGTTAGGTTGTACTGTCTGTATATCAGTTATAATATAGGAGATGATATACACTCCGTATGCTCAGGAAGCTGTTTTGGTGATACTAATACTACTGTACAGCACAGTTTTGGAAAGATTAGTGCCACGTAGGTTTCATCTGTATTTAAATATTGGTATAGCTATTGTGGCTATATTACTAGGGTTGGGCTTTGGTTTAAATTTTGAACAGATGGGCCTAGCATTTACCAAAATATTACCAGGTATATTTATTGCTATTTTAGCAGCCGGAACAATAGTGATCGGAACATCTATAATAGCTACAATCCCCATATTGCGACGCTTTTTTTTAGGGGATAACCTAGCCAAAGCTAGTGGCAAACTTATAACCTACGAAGCAACCATACGAGTTCCATTTGGTACGGCGCTGATTGAAGAAGTGTTGTTTCGTGGTGTTTTGCTCGGCTTGTTACTACAACACAACACTATGCTTATAGCTATATTGATATCATCTGTCATATTTGGTTTGTGGCATATTCTGCCGACAATATCAATGCTCGAACAAAATAAAATACTCGAAAAAGCCAACAAAGATTTAGCTCACCGCAAATATAGTTCGATAGTAGGGGTGGTCATCATAACTGCATCAGCAGGGCTAATATTTGCCTGGTTACGAATATTGGCCAATAGCATTGTTGCGCCATGGCTACTACACTGGTCGATAAACTCTAGTGGGATGCTAGGCGTTGCAATAGCCCGTAAGCTAGAGGGGGAGACCAACAATAAATGATTAAACGGCTATCAAATTTTTGGCATGAAACACTAAAACAACCCTACAATCTGCAATACACAGAAACGCCTAGTAACGGTTCAAAAACACCCGTTGTGCTAATACATGGTATCGCTAGTGATTCAACCGTATGGAACGACGTTATCAAATATATTAATACTGATATATACCAGATAATAACCATCGACTTACTCGGATTTGGCAAATCACCCAAGCCAGATACAAATAGTTACAATCTCACCAACCACGCCAAACAGATAATCCATACAATAAAAAAGCACCACGTTAAACAGCCCTTTATATTAGTAGGTCACTCACTTGGGTCACTAATAGCAATTGAGATAATGAACACTATGTCTCTGAATATCAAAGAAATGATTTTATGTAGCCCACCCCTATATGTGGCCGATGACACCGATTTACCATTAGATCTAAAGAAATCTACCAAAAGAAAAAGCAATATATACATAAACCTATATTCTGAAATATCCAAACGACCCAATATAACCCTACGCGCGACCAAGCTAATATCCAACAAGCTCAGTGGTTTTACCCTTGATGATAAAACCTGGATATCATTTAAAAAAAGTTTAGTCAACTCAATAAACAACCAAGATAGCCTAAACAAACTTATCAAGGCACCTGTCAAAACAGTTATAATTTATGGCAGATTGGATATACTTTTGGTGTCAAAACATTTCAACGAGGCGGCCACTAAGAATAACAACATTTCATTGATCTCATATAGTGGTGGTCACTCATTAACCAATAAATACAGCAAACTGATAGCCAAACAAATAAATACCTTGACTTAAGACAAAACTAGCTTCGAGTTTTTGATAGTAAGCGCAAAACTTCGGTATATAGCCAGATAAGTGTCACCATAAGTGCAAAAGCACCATACCATTCAAAAACCTTGGGCGCTTTTTGCTGCTCCAAACGTTGAATCATATCAAAATCTAATATCAGGTTTAGTGTCGCGATAAAAATAATTATCAAGCTAAAAACTATCCCAAATGTACCCGTATCGAATATCAACGGAGCTTTTACTCCAAACAGTCCTAATACAATAGCTACCAAATAATACAGCCCGACTCCAAGCGTTGCAATCAACACGCCGGTTCGAAACTTTGCTGTTACCTTGATAAGTCCGACCGCAAACACCCATAAGCTAACAAAAAACAGTGCACCAGTGAGCCCAATAGCCTGAATAACTATCCCGTTAAACTGAGTATTGTACATTTGTGAGATCGCTCCGAGCATATAACCCTGAGCTAGGGCGTATATAGGAGCAGTTACATAGGCAATAGTTGGCTTAAATATAGTGATAAGCGCGGTAACAAAGCCCAATATACCTGACCCTGCTATAAGCAAAACAGATGCAGTTGTTGCATTTGCCATTCCTTGCCATCCAAAATATCCAGCGCCAACAGTCAATAATAACAAAATGAATATTTTTATTGTTGTACCTGATATGGTCGCTGTCGAACTACTCTCAATGCTGCCAAACTTTTCTAAAGCCTTTTTTGAAAACGCTGGGTTGCCACTTTTATCCATATTTTTCCTTTATTTACTTACGGTATTGATTATAACTAATTTTTAGCAAAATGTAACACAGTATACGTACAGTTGTCTTTTGGGCTTACCTGTTCACTTATACCAACGTTCGTAAAATCTCCAACCATTATTTGGTAATGGGTGGGGCTGGCTACCAAAGCATCAAATGCCTGCACCCGACTGGTATAACATTTGGCTAAATTTTCACCAACTCTTTTACTTGTCGGCGACCTGCGCCAAATAAAGTCAGAAAAGCTTTCGCCAAATGGGCTATAATGCCCCCAATAATCATTGGCTACCATATTTCTTGCCTTGTCGTATGCTGAGTTTTCTAATCTGCTGTCATAAGAAAGCGGTTGTTGTCCGACTGAACCACGTAAATTGTTTATTGCATCTATATAATAGACGTCAGCAGGGTTAACACTGGAGACGTAATTAGAGTTTAGGGTAGTTGCCCCAACTGATGGGCTAGTAGCACTAGTGTTGAGACTAATAAAGAAGATTAATACACACAATATAGCAAGCGGTATTCTAAAAATCTCAATTATGCGCACACTATATACAACCCTGGAATACACACTAGTACCATTGGACAAATGGATAGAATTATTTCTGTTATTGTATAAGACTGTGTACATGAACACAAAAACCTCTCGCCAATATTGCTATTAATATACAACAAATATAGATATTATACAAGTATATTTTATAATAATTGCTTGTGGTATGCATATTTGCGCTTAATAAAATGCGATATACCCAAAACTCTTGCTTTGACTTATCTATATTTAGTTATATATCTTGAGTTAAGCATGTTCAATATACTATTTTCATTTACGTGTCGCTATACGATATTTTTATATCTGTTATTGTACGTTTTTAGTATTTTTTAACTAGTCTCAAATAAGAAATCAGGTTATAATAATACCAATCTAAAAAAGGGAAGTATTTTAATGTCACAAGCTATTGCAATAAAATTAAATAAACGCGAAACACTAGGCAAGGGCTTAAAGGCCTTGCGACGCGACGGCCAAATACCGGCAGTTATTCATAATCATGGCGCTGCATCAATACCGGTGGTAGGGGATTACAGAGAATTGCAAGTTGCATACAATCAAGCAGGCACTAGCCAAACTGTCCAGGTTAGCGTTGGCGATAAAAACTATCTAACCATCATTCGTGATGTTGACCTTGAGCCGACAAAACATACTATCCGACATATAGTATTTCAAGCATTGCACCAGAATGAAGAAATAGAAACCGAAGTTCCTGTTGTATTTGCTGATATTGAAATTCCTGCCGAGAAAAACAGCCTACTTGTACTAAAAGAGCTCGACGAAATCCTTGTAAAAGCATTACCTCGTGACTTGCCCGAAAATATAGTGGTTGATCTTAGTAGCCTGGAAAAATCTGGTGATATTTATCGTGTCGAAAGCATAACCACCCCCAAAGGTGTTACTATCATTACACCAGCCGATACACCGATTGCTGTTGTTGAAACACCTCGTGACCAACTCGCCGAGGCCGATGCAGCGGCAGCTAGCCTAGCCGAAGATGCCGACAAAATTGTCGAAGAAGTTGTAGCCGTTAGCGAAGAAACTACTAGCGACAAATAACTCCAATATAGCGCCCCCAATACAAAAACTGTCTTTTTTGAAGTGATGAATTGATGAGATAAAAATATGCTTTTTGTTATGAAGCATATCTGTAGATACGTTGAATAATATAAACTTATTTTAGCCTTCAAGTCGCGCATCAAAATGCAGTTTTTGTTTTGAGGTTGCTACACTCCCGCTACACCGAACAATCGACCAACTACATATGTTGCTATCATTGCTATTATTCCACCAAACAATACTCGAAACATGGCTTTTTTACGACCCGAGCCACTTAGTTTGGCGCTAATATTACCCGTTATCAGTAATGCAATCGCGACAGCCCCAAACGTCACAGGAACACGGACACTTGCCAGAGGCAATACTATAGCCAAAACAGGTATCAAACCACCTGCAGTAAACGATATCGCCGATGCCCAGGCAGCATGCCAGGCGTTGGTCAAATCTTCTTCACTCAGACCAAACTCTATTTCTAAGTGAGCAGCTAGCACATCTTTCTGAGTCAATTCGTCGGCCACTAGCTTGGCTGTCTTATTTGACAAGCCTTTCTGTACGTACATTTCAGCCAGCTCTTCCAATTCGGCTTCAGGGTTATTTGCTAATTCTATTTTTTCCTTAGCTATGTAGGCTTTTTCGGCATCACGTTGTGTACTAACAGATACATATTCACCAACAGCCATTGAAAATGCTCCTGCCACTAACCCTGCTACGCCAGCTGTGAGTATTGCGCTAGCTGATTGGGTTGCACCAGCCACACCAACAACTAAACCTGCCATCGATACTATGCCGTCATTTGCGCCCAATACAGCAGCTCGTAGCCAGTTTAAACGTGATTTGGCATGTGATTTTTCCATTTTACTCCTTTAACATATTTCTTGACTTTAATATAATAAGCCTTAGGAGCACAATAACCAATATGAAAAGCAAATTAAACATTGCAGTATTTGGTGGTCAGGGTAGAACTGGCTACGAACTTTCAAAGTTAGCCATTAATGCTGGCTACAATGTAACTGTATTTACCCATCATGATAATCACAGCATACCCTCGCTCGGCTAAAAATTTAACTATAGTTGAGGGGTGATGCCAGAAATCTGCAAGATATTGAAAAATCAGTGATCGGCCAAGATATTATCGTCAATATCATCGCCCCCAAACTGGGCGACAAAAAACTACGATATCAGCCTAATAGCCACCCGAAACATTGTTAGCGCTATGCAGAAACATGGTATTAACGATATTTTGGCCAATGTGGTGCTTGGGCAACAGACCAGATTAGCGATACAGGCCTGGTCATGCAACTGGGCTTCAAAATATTTGGACCACTTAAAAACATCTACAAATATAAAAAATTAGAAGACAAAGCAGTACAGAGCAGTAACCTAGACTGGACAATAATTCGTCTGCCACTGCTGACCGACAAGCCAGCTACCGGCTATAAAATATATCCCGATGGCTATAAGTGTGGTCCACTAGAAATACCAAGAATATCGCGCCGAACAGTTGACAAATTTTACCTAGAAAACTTAGAAAACAATCAGCTCATACACAAATGCCCAGTAGTGCTATAGAGGATTCTTCTCCATTGCCGATACTTCATCATGGTCTAGCCAGCGATAATAGCAATGTGAACAATAATCAATAACTAGATTAGTTTCCAGATAGTTAACTTTTTGCATATCAATCTGACACTTGGGGCATATTAGTTTATTTACCATATTGGATGGCATAGAATTTTCTGACAAGTCGGGTAGGACAATAGTTATTTCACCTTTTCTAAGCCGTATAATACCCCGACCACCAATAAACACGCCATGACCTACGGGACAGCTCTGATATATATCGTTATTTAACATTTTTATATTACAAATTGGGCAGTTATATGGCTCACCCCAATACTGGCCATATGGCGCTTCGTGCTTAGCCTGCAATTCGGATGGCATATATTTTGTTAAGGCTGGTCGTATGTATTCAATAAATTTTTGGCTAGCATCGATAATATTAACCCCCTCAGTAGCTGTCCCTGATATCGATACAAAATACATCTCATCGCCAACTATTTCCCAATAGTTTGAACCGCAATAGTCTACTACATATTCCATAACATCTGGGTTAAAAACATATCTTGTTTGTTGTTGCTGTCCCTTTGATGCGTATAAACTAATATACGAGCCAAAGTCACCCTCTAGCTCGACAGTTTCCATGTTGTTATTTAGCAAAAAATTATCTATTTGCATGTCTGTTAATGTTTTTTTGCTAATTCCTACTATGTGTGACTGAGTGTTAAATGGAAGATGTAAAACATATATTATGCTATTTGCTGGAGCCAGTATACTATTTTTGTCCATAGTATTTGGGTAATGTGTATTTGCGGTTATAAATATCATGTAGTGCATATCTGCAATCTTGCCACTACTCATGCAGTTAAGCTCATAGCCCTTGGAGTAATAACTAAGCAACAAAGAGATCTCACCCTCTGCCGGAGTCAAGTTAGGTTCAATAACACTACTTATAGTACTATTCGTTGATAACATTTTATTAAACACTCTAGTAATAATATTCATGTTATATTCAGTTTACTATTACTACAAACAAAGGACAAAATATGTTTTATTAGAAATCTAACCATTTCGAATCATTGCTAGCACCACGATTACGAATTCTTATACCTGGTTTTTGTGTTATAATTCCTATTTCTTTAGCAGTCAAACCATATTCTTTGGTGGCGTTCAACACGGAATCTGGGTCGGGCGTGACAATAGCACCACCAATACCCATGTGCCATTTACCGTAGGCTTTTCTATCTCCGAACCCAGCCAATTCCTGAACCTTTAACATAATTATTGGTGGATCTATAGGCTCATCTATCTCAACACCTAAGCCACTAGGCTCTAGCATTCTGCCAAGCTTGCTAGGGCTGACCACCCCCAGTAATGTGTGCAAAACCAGTGACTTTTGCAATCGGATCTTTCGTAATATCATATCCTCCAGTCAGTCGCGACATAAAACCAGAATAAATTGTAGAAGGGGTTTGTACTAGATGACCAAGACTCTGACCGCCTAACTCTTTTACTATGACGTCCTGCCAATTGTTTCCGTATTTTTCAAGCAAAGACTTACGAACGTCTGTGATACCATTGGAACGAAAACCAGGCTCAGCTAAGCCCACAACTGAGTCACCTTGCTGTATTTGCGTTCCAGTTAAAACGCGATCTTTGTGGGCAATCCATAAGATAGCAGCACCCCAGTTTTATTGGTATTTGTGGGTGCTGGCGAGTATTTGCTGGGCTGTACTTTTTTCATCGCTATTTAGCCATTTTTGGGCACTTGCTTGATCAAACTTCTTTCCCGGAAAAACAGCTAGAAAAACCTCTGAAGCAGTCTGCCCTATCTTGACACCAGGGTTAAAACTAGTATAGACTACTTCTTTTCCTGCGACTAAGCCGTATTTGACTATATCATCTGTCGACACAAGGCGAACAAATGGATTGTAGGTAGTTACTATACAGCTAGTTGTAGCATTTTCACAACTATCTTGACCCTTTTTAATCAAGGTTCCTGTTACTACGTTTAATTTATTATCAATAGGTGTAATACTATCTGTCAAAATGATACAGCTATCATACCCTGATCCTTCACATTTCTCACTGTTATATATACTAATCTTAGCTAGCTCTAAAAATATTCCACTAGGTGGATTTATTTCTATGGTATCACTTGGGTCACCATTGACATGTAAATTCTCACTTCGCGTCCAGCTAGCCGGGCGATTAAAACACAGGTTGGCATAAGGCGAGCATAGTTCAAGCATTCCACCCGGCAACGGCTTATCATCTAGCACAAACTTAAAACCACCGCTCAAATAAAATATCGCCATTACAATTAATAATATTGAGGCTAATGATACAAATATATACTTTTTCATTTTATTGCCTGCAACACATATCCCCGCCTGGAAATATTTGCATATGATATACCAAAACCTATGTTGATATATAATTATA
>CAYQBK010000085.1:0-3980 GCA_964415715.1 uncultured Candidatus Saccharibacteria bacterium | reverse complement strand
ATAAATATTATCAAAAATCGCCCTTTCCACGGAAGGGGCTTTTTTAATGTAAAGGAGAAAATATGAGTGTGATTGCAGAAGCCTGTGATGCCGGAACAGGAGATGTCGTATACGAACCACTAACCATTACGGCTGATTTTTGTGAATGGAATATATTTGATGGCATTGTAGCTGTTTCGAACGAAAGTCAAATGTTACCTCTGAGCCCTGAAAAAATATCCACATTATCAAATGTGTATATTGCAAAATTAGGCGATATAGTAGTTGGAATGTGTGCTGTAACTTTTGTATATAATCATAATGGAGAAACAACTAAAGAAATAGGCGCGATGGTAGTACTTAAGGATTTTAGACACCTTCATATTGCAAGTAATTTACTTAAAATGGTGCTTGCGAGTGTTGATAAGGAAGGTGCTGATTCTATTGCATTTTGCAACGATGCGAGTTTGAGAATATTTATTATGAATGGCTTTCGGATTGCTGATTGGGATGATGTTCCAAGAATGGCAATTTCTGCATGCATAGATTGTCCAAATAAAGACAAGATTAATAAAAGTACTATGTGTTGCGATACAATATTAATTAAGAAAGCGTCATAAATGAAACAACCGGCATCTAACAATGTTAAATATTGCAAAGATTTGATTGCTATCATGTCTATGTCTGGCCATGAAGAACAAGTTTTTGAGTATATATCTTTAAAAACAATAGGAATTGGCAAACGGTACAAGCTGGAAAAATCACTAACAATACATATAACTGGTATAAATACTAAAAAAGCTTTTATACTTAATGGTCATGTTGATACTGTTGATACATTGCAAAACCCGAGCTGGATGCATGATCCACTGACAGCAAATATCATGAATGATGTAATATCTGGCTTGGGTGCAAGTGATATGAAGTCGGGTGTTGCTATTATGTTAAGCATTTTATTGAAATACAAACAAAATAAACCACCTGTCGATCTGTGGTTTATGTTTGCCGGATCCGAAGAAACAGATGGCTCTGGCACGAAACAATGCTTAGAGCACTTTTCGAGTATATTGAAATCATATGAAACTGTTGGAGGAGTCATATTAGAACCGACAGATGCCAGTACAGTGGGAATAGGCCATAGAGGAAATGTTTTTTGCAAGCTTAGTTTTAGCGGTGTTGGTGGTCATGGATCTGAAAATATTGATATGAGGCATCGCGCTATTATGAAATGTGCTGATTTTATGTCAAATATTGAATCAATTCAAAAAAACTGGATCAAAAAATATTCTGACAAGACAATAGGTGAGCCAACCATAAATATTACTGCGATAAATGGTGGTAATTTTGATAGCCCAAATATTGTTACTGATACTGTTGAGCTAATGCTGGACATACGCACCACCCCCAAGCTCAGCAGTAATCTTGACCATACACTCAAAGATATATCAGATAAATTTAAATTTGCTTATAATCTCCCCCACGGCGTATGTGGTGATGGTCAATGTGGTGAAAATGCATATGTATTAAGCGTGTTTAAATCAGTAGTCAGTGATGTAACCTACAGTATATTCAATGGAGCAAGCGATATGTGCTTTTATACCGAAAGAGGCATAGACATGGTTATATATGGTCCAGGTAAATCAGACACCATGCACAAGCCCAACGAATCGGTTTCTTTGGTCAATATCAATAAAGTTGAGTCAGATATAACCAAAATCATAGAAAAATTCTAGTAGTTTGGACTTGCTATAACTTTAATAATTCTTCCTTAGACTAATAGCTCAATAATATACTGGCCTTAGAGGACCCTTTGATTCAAAATCAGTTTTCAGGTTACGATTCAATTATTCTAAATTGTTGCGCTGATTCATTATGTAGAATTGACAGCAAGGACGGAACTAAATCTATTGATTATAATGTTCGTAAAACAAGTTTAAATGATAAAAGCTATAAGTGCCGTAAAAGCCAATCCTTATCAATCAAGATTAATGATAGCTATCTGTAAACAGTGCTTAACATCTTAAAATCAATCGAATATTAAAGCTGGTTCACCAAGCCGTATTTAATATATACTAGGATAATTAATCTTGCGGTTCAGCACTGTCGCAGACTACGATTTGCATATTTTCACAACATGTTATATTATATTAGTATATTTATGGCAGGTAGAGATGATACTTACAATAAAACACATCACGTAGTAGCTAGATTGACGCTGTTGCTTATTGCCTCAACAACGGCACTTTTACTGCTTATAGTTGGTGGTGTAATTTTGGTTGCATTTGATAATGGTTATTTTGGGATAACTAGGAGTATTTACATATCAAATATGGAAATATCGATTGAAAGACTAATAGACATATCACCGTTCATATTAGCAAGTTTTTTCGTTATACCTGTTATTGTTTTGTTCTTTCTTACTGCTGAAGTTACGGCTGGCATAAGAGTTATCAGGCATAGAGATTATAAAACCCCATTACATAAAACTCCTGATATTCTACCCACATCTAAACAAGCAATCGCCAAACTGGCTAATGCTGACATATCAGATAAGTTACCCGGCCACGGCGCATTCTACACAAAAGATATTACTATCAAAAAACCTAGAGTAATAGCGATAATTCCAGCCCATAACGAACAGGAGACATTAGGTAGTGCTATCGATAGCTTGTTGTCGCAGACATATAAGCCAAATCGTATTTATGTCTTAGCGGACAATTGCACAGATGATACGGTTAAAATTGCTAATCAATATGGTTGTAATGTTTTTAAAACAAAAAACAATATTAACAAAAAAGCCGGTGCTTTAAATCAAATATTGAGCCAAATACTACCAAAATGTAATCACAATGATTTGATATTAGTTATGGATGCAGACGGTGTAGTTTCACATGATTTTTTAAAAGTTGCAGTTGATAAAATGCTACAAAGACGTGATTTAACAGCTATTGGTGGTCTATTTTATGGCGAGAAGGGTCATGGTATATTAGGCCAATTGCAACGCAATGAATACGCTCGATATCAGCGACAAATTGGTCGCCGAAAGGGAGAGGTATTTGTTTTAACAGGCACTGCGTCTATGTTTAGAGCTCCGGCATTGGTTGCGCTCGCTAAAAGTCGTGGTCACTTAGTGCCTGGAAATCTGGGTGAATATTATGACACAGAAGCACTGACTGAAGACAATGAAATAACAATTGCACTTAAAAGTTTGGGTGGTGTACTATTGTCACCCCAACAGTGTCGAGTCACGACTGAGGTTATGACTAGTTGGGGGGATTTATGGAGACAAAGGTTGCGCTGGCAACGTGGAGCTTTGGAGAACATTGGTGCATATGGTATAACAAGATCTACTTTTCGATATTGGTTTCAGCAGGTAGGGATTGGCTATGGAGTTATTGCGCTTAATAGCTATTTGATATTGATGCTAATAACATTTTTATCTGTAGAGCGTTTTGAGCCAATATTGTTTTGGTTGATTATTGGTATGATCTTTGTTGTTGAAAGAACTGTTACGGCTTGGCGTGCAGGTCGATTTGGGGTATTGATATCTCTGCCGCTATTTATTGAAATAGCTTATGATTTGTTTATTCAGGCTGCATTTTTAAAATCGTTGGTTGATATCATATTTGCAAAAGAGGCCCGCTGGGGACACGCAACGGAGCGTTTAGGATGAAAAATATAGAATTAATTGCTAATATTTTGCCCCCTGAAACAATTCATACAGGCTGGTTTAAGGTTTTGTTAACATTTGTGGCTATTAATACAATATTTTTCGCGATATTAGCATTGTTCAAATTTTGGCCAATAAAAGAAGAGTGATCTGTATTAGTATCAAATTACAGTATTTTATAACTATAACAACATGCAATAATTAATATTAATAATTGCTTTTATAGAAATTCGATGTACACAAAGTACATAGTGCATAAAACTAACCTAAGGCGTAATAAAATTTGGTTAAAATTACAAAAATTTATGAGATACTGTTTAGTGTACTGGGG
>CAYQBK010000084.1:0-6054 GCA_964415715.1 uncultured Candidatus Saccharibacteria bacterium | reverse complement strand
AGTATGATTGAGAATATCCTCAAAAACCCGTTCTACTATGGCGTAATGTTATGGGATGGAAAAGAATATCCCCATCGTTACCAATCACTGATAAGTAAACAAACCTTTATGGAAGCTCAAAAAGTGACTGAGAGCCGTAATAACGGCGGAGCTAAACCGCACAGCGATGTAAAGCGATACTTTACATTCAATGGCGTGATGACCTGTAAACGCTGCGGTTGCAGCATGTCTTCCTACGAAAAGAAGGGCTTTGTGTATATGCACTGTTCAAAAGCAAAGTACAACTGCGGCCAGACACATGGCAAGGAAGCTGAAGCAGAAATAGAGATGAAGAAGATCATAGAAGCTATGACCGTAGATAATGAAACGCTAGATCAAATCCTCCAAGACCTAGCGGAAGAACACAACAACGAGCAGCTTTATTACAAGAACGTGGCCGAAACAACAAAGCGTGAAATATCCCGTCTCAAGGGTCGCCTCGAGGCACTATATGAAGATCGGCTCGACGGGCGTATTACTCTCGATGACTATGACAAAATAGCACAAAAGAATAAGGAAGAAATAGAAAACCTGGAACGTAAGCTGTTCCAGATTACTACAGAAGACAAGAGCTTTACAGTTGATGCCGCTTACCTGTTAAAACTATCTCGTAACGCCGGTAAGCTCTTTGAAAGTTCTAAAGCGCCGCTAAAAAACCGTCTTTTGAAAATCATACTTTCGAACTTGGAATTTGACGATAAAAAGCTCTTTTATAAGAGAAGAGCACCCTTTGATGTTATCTCTGAGTGCCTTCTAAGTTCAAATTGGCTCCGGGAACTGGATTCGAACCAGCGACCTCGAAGTTAACAGCTTCTTGCTCTACCGCTGAGCTATCCCGGATTATCCCAAGAATGTTATAAAAACATACTTGGAAAATAAATTATAAGGTACGTTAGGTTTGTGCCTAAATTACAAAGGTTGATTATAAATACTTATCTGTTATACGTCAATCACAAATATAAAAATACTTCTAGTAAACAGGCAAAAAACAATATATTCTATAGATATTACTATAAGGAGGTAATATGAAAGATATAATAATCGGCCTACTAGCTGTAGGCATAGGTATGGCGCTAGTATTTAGTGGCTACAGAATAGCCAGAATACTAATACCTATATGGGGCTTTTTTGCTGGATTCATAATAGGTTCAGCAGGCATAGCCGATGCCTTAAACAGAGGGTTCGTAAGTAGTACAATGGCTGTGATAGTTGGCCTGATAATAGGCCTACTGTTCGCTTTATTGGCATATTTCTTTTTCAGTATATCGATAGTCTTATTAAGTGCGTCTCTGGGTTATTGGGTTGGAACGGGTTTATTTACAATGTTAGGTTTACCAAAGGGATTTTTGTCTGCGACTATCGGTATATTAGTCGGGGCTATGTTAGCTATTGTGGCTATTGCAATAAATGCACCCAAATATTATCTAATAGTTGTAACTGGTGTAGGTGGAGCACTTGCCACGGCTACTGGTTTATTGATTATGCTCAACAAGGAAAGTCTTGATTCACTATCCTATGCATCATCAACAAAAAATGTTGCTATGCCTGTGCTATGGATTGTAGTGACAGTAGTATTGGCGATAGTTGGCATAGGCTATCAGATACAGGCTAGTCGCAACTATGAACTACAAAAGTGGGGTACACCCTTCGAAAGATAAATTTAGCAATATAAAAAAGCCCCGTTATCGGGGCTTTTTTATATTGCTAAAAACTAGCTAGCTTGTGGCGCTTGAGCAGAAGGGGTTGAACCACCACCTGCTGCCGGGCCAACGTACTTTGCATCACCAAATGCAAGTATTAGGTAACCTATTAGACTAAATATAAATAGTCCGACAATGCCAAATAACTCACTCTTGCCAAAAGACTTTGCAAGATCAAGTGCAACTACTATAGCTACTATAATGTTTACAAATGGAATAAACAAGAGCAATAACCACCAGCCTGGACGACCGATAATTTTTAATATTATATAGACATTATATATAGGTATAATTGACTTCCAGCCAGCTTCACCTGCTTTAGTAAATATTTTCCAGTGTGCAACTATAGCTACTATAGCCACCAATAATACTACTAAAAAATATACAAGTGCAGCTCCAGCTAACCAACCTGAGTTTGTACTGTTTACTGTTACTACCGTCACCGACGGATCTGTTTGGGCGAACCACATATTATTTCCTCCTTAAATGTTGATATTTATGATTATAAGCATATTTTCAGGATAAGTGAATATAGATTTTATGTAACTAATATAGTTATGTCTAAATATATAGCAGATTGGGTTATAATATCATCTATGGATAATCGTATAGAAATAACAAGAAGCCCAAAAGCTTTTCAAAAACAACTGATAATATTTTCTATTGTATACTATGTGTTGGCTATACTGTGCGCCATAATGCTATTTATACTCTTCGACTCACTTAGGGCAACTGAAATAATAGATGTGGCTGTAACTGGCCTTATAATAGCAGGTCTATACTCTATAGCTTCAACTATACTTTGGCAGAACTGGAAAGATATAAAATACTACATAACTCCAAAATCAATAATAATAAAGGACCGAGCGAGAGGATTTGCGTCGCAGTATAGTGAAAAGATATATACACTGGAATCCATTAAAGCCGCCGAGGTCAAACAAAATCGATTTTCTAGCAAAAACGGCTACGGTGATGTATATCTTACTATATATCCCATACAAGAAAATGTTATTCTAAAAGATGTCGATAGACCTAGGGATATGTCAGAACAAATTGGTGGGTCTATTGGGGTTCTCACAACCAAAACCGTATAGTTTTATATAAGTCTTTCCCTCAATACGGCTATTCTTGGCAAAAAACTAGAATATGCACCTTCTAGCTCCATAACTCTTAGCGCGCCAACCAGTACATATAGACTATCCATTTCATATTGCTCGATACGCGCATGCTCTTCGGCGAGTTTAAATTTATTATCTATTAAATCAACTAGCCATTTTTCTTCACTAGCCTTTATGTTACTATTAAACATCGATGTCTCGGGATCAACATCCACCACTTCAAGCGAACGTGCGCTATTGTCTCGTTTAACCAAATGACCCCGTTTTATTAGACTGTTGATATGTAGCGCAACTGTAGCAACAGAAGTGTAGTCACAGCCAACCATTATTTCACGATAGCTAGGGCTATAGCCATGTTCAGCAATAAACTGAGCAATATATTCCAGTAATAAGCGTTGTTTCTTGGTTGGTCTAATGGTTTGTTTCTCAGACATGGTGTCTTATCCTTGTTGGGTGAGCTGTTTCCTTGAAAACCCAATATTTATACCATAAGTAATTCCATACAGTAAATATCGCAGCCGATATAAACTGGCCAATGTATAGTTCTATACCGTGATCTTTCAGTGTTTTTAGGATCAAATAGCTAAGTAAGAAATTCATGGCAGTAAATACAACATATTTCCATGTCACATCTGTTGTCTTGCGTTTTTTTGAACCACTAAACACCCAGTTGCGCTCAAGTAGAAAATTGATTGTTAACCCTACCCCATTACCTACAATATTTGACCACCATAAACCAATTACCGGTGTTAGAACTAATATTATTATGTAAGCACTCCAAAACCATGCCCCACCTGCCATCATATATTCGGCGACTTGTAATAAAAGTTTTTTAGTCTTTTTGCGTACTTTCATGTTTGTAATTTGTTCTTGTATTCACAATAGTATCATATTTGACTGTTATAATATATAGATGTTATCAAAAAGACATATATTGTTGTACCTATTTATCTGTTTACTCGTGCTAGCGCCATTTTCAAAATACCCATCTATTGCTATCCCGTTATATAACTTTAGCTCTTTTCGAGTTGGCCTATATCAAATATTGACTGGACTGTTTGTAATGTTTAGTGCTATTGACATATATCGTACTAAACATATCAGTATCAACAAAAACGTCATATATCCAGCTATGTTTTTTCTAATTATTTTATGGTTGGGCATCATATGGGCAATCGATAAACCGCGTAGTGTTTTACTCGCTACATCGATAACATTATTATTAGCAACTACCATTTCGGCTTATTGGTTTACGACTAGACGACTCACAAAATCAAACATTAGAACAATCTCAAGTTGGCTACTTATCTCTGGTATAGTATTTAGTATTTTAGCGATTGGACAATTTATAGTCAGCACTATTACCACTCAAACATTTGGCATATTGTGTACAAATTGCACAAATGCAGTTTTTGGCTTCCCGCGTATAAACTTATTTGCAGCCGAACCTCAGTTTTTAGCCAATAGCCTATTGCCTGTATTTTCTGTATCTATATATATTTATTACAAATTTAAAACTAAGCTAGCCTTGTTTTCGCTTTTTTTATGCTCAGTAACAATAGCTTTAACATTTTCTAGAGGTGCCTTTGTTGCAGTGTTTATAGGGTTTGGAAGTTTTATTTTCGGCATGGCTCTAGCCAAACAACTATATATAAAAAAACTACTATTGATCATTGTGATTCTATTGGCTAGTTTTATTTTTGGATTCATTTTGCTGATAGCTTCAGCCAGCTATGTTCATAAAAACTCACCAAATATTACGTATGACACTACCAAAACTATGTTAGAACAGTTGTCGCTTGGAAAAATTAATTTGCCCGAAAAAAAACATGCCAGTATTCAACAGGCTACGCCAAGCACCACACCGATAAAGACCGATAATTTTGTTTCACCAGGCCTCATCAAAGCTTCTACTAACGAAAGACTAAGCGCCGCTCAGCTAGCCATAAATGCATGGCAACACAATACACAAACTCTACTCGTAGGTGTTGGAGCTGGAAATCTAGGACCATTTGTTGTTGCCAATATCGACAAAACTGCGCCAAACAACCTAACAGTTTATATATTCTACGTACTACTATTGGCTGAGCTAGGATTAGCTGGCTTGGTGAGCTTTATATGGTTATTCATATATTCAATATATAAACTTTGGGATATTGCCAATAAACGAAGATATTCATTGTCGATAGTTATTGCATCTGTTTTGGTGGCATTTTTGGTCCAATATTTCTTTTTCGGTAGCTATATAAATGTTGTGTATATTTGGGTTTGGCTAGGCTTGGCCCTGGGTATTATTAGTATAGATATAAAACATCTTAGCAAACTTCTTGATTTTGAGTTATAATTGTTTCATACAATATGAAAAACAATTCATCTGTAACATATTCATTTTCATTAGTCATTGGTGATTTTTTTGCATTGCTTGCCGCTTTTATTGCTGCCTATATTTTGCGTGTTAGTCTAGATAGCAGATCTCTCATAAACCAAATAAGCTCGTATGAATATTTTAAAATATGGATTTTTCTGATTCCTGTTTGGATAGTGATATTTGCCATACTAGGACTATACCAAAGGCGCATCTACGAATATCGCTGGAAGGAAATTAGCATGCTACTTACGGGTAGTGTTTTAGGTATTATGGCAGTTATTACATACAATTTCGCTTCTAATACACCAATATTTCCAGCGCGATTAATACCTGTGTATGGGCTTGTGCTCGGATTCTTGTTTTTGCTACTTGAGCGCACCATATTGCGAGCAGTACGGATATCTATGTGGCGAACGGGATATGGGGTTAATCGCATTATGCTTATTGGCGAAGGCGAAACTTTGCAGGGCATTATCAAAGGCATCAACAAACCATCAAAAACAGGCTACAAAATAGTTGCTGTCGCGTCAAAATATAAACATCCAAATAACAAGGGGAAATATTTTTCAAACATACACGATGCACTTATAGAGATCCCAAAGCTCAATGTTCACACAGTATTGGTAGCTGGCATAGCTAGCAACAATAAAATAACAGATGAAATAATAGCAGTTGCTCAGGAAAACCACTGTGCATTTAAATATATCCCAACTCACAATGGCGTTCTGAACAATAACCTAGAAGTTGAGCTTTTTCAGGGTCTACCAGTAGTATCCGTTCATCAAACTGCCCTAACCGGCTGGGGACGTATAATAAAACGATTGTTTGA
>CAYQBK010000083.1:0-13217 GCA_964415715.1 uncultured Candidatus Saccharibacteria bacterium | reverse complement strand
CAAATACCGGCACCGGCAACCGTGTAATGACATCACCCGATGGCATAACCTGGACCTCCCGCACCTCCGCCGCAGATAATCAATGGTATTCCGTTACCTACGGCAACGGTCTCTTCGTAGCGGTGGCAAATACCGGCACCGGCAACCGTGTCATGACATCACCAGATGGTATCAACTGGGCTGCCCGCACCTCCGCTACAGACAACAATTGGTTATCCGTCACATACGGTAACGGACTATTTGTAGCAGTAGCAGGCTCTGGTACCGGCAACCGTGTCATGACATCACCCGACGGTATCAATTGGACCTCCCGCACCTCCGCTACAGACAACAATTGGCGCTCCGTTACCTACGGCAATGGCCTATATGTCGCCGTATCAGGAGGCTTTGGTATTGGCAATCGTGTCATGACATCACCCGACGGCATTAACTGGACTAGTCGTGTTAGTGCTGCAGATAGCGTCTGGACTTCCGTAACCTACGGCAATGGCCAATTTGTGGCTGTGGCAAATACTGGCATTGGCAACCGCGTCATGACTAGTATAAATTATGATGCAGGATTCAGAATTAATGGTAGTCAGACTATAGAAGGAGGTAACTTAACGGTAAATGGCGTAACGAAACTTTATGGCGACACAGTCCTACAAGGACCTACTAAGATATATAATAGCACCGTAGTACAATCTAATAATCAAAGTACATTTAGCATCCAAAATGTTGGGGGTAGTAATTTTCTAAATATTGATACTATTAATTTTCAGACGATTATTGGTAATACGAATACACAAGGAATGGACTGGTCAACAGTGTCAAACACTCCAAATGGTTTCTGGTGGTCCGTCACCTACGGCAACGGCCTATTTGTTGCAGTAGATGCACAGACGTGTACCCTAAACTATGATTGTGTCATGACATCACCTGACGGTATCAACTGGACTGAACGGATAACCCCATCAAATAACAATTGGCGCTCCATCACCTACGGCAATGGCCTCTTCGTAGCGGTATCAGCAACCGGCACTGGCAACCGTGTCATGACATCACCCGACGGCATCACCTGGACCGCTCGCACCTCCGCCGCAGATAATCAATGGTATTCCGTTACCTACGGCAATGGCATTTTCGTTGCCGTGTCAGTAACCGGTACCGGCAACCGTGTCATGACATCACCCGACGGTATCAATTGGACCTCCCGCACCTCCGCTACAGACAACAATTGGTTATCCGTCACATACGGTAACGGACTATTTGTAGCAGTAGCAGGCTCTGGCACCGGCAACCGTGTCATGACATCACCCGACGGTATCAATTGGACCTCCCGCACAAGCGCAGAAGATAGATACTGGGCTGGTGTGACTTATGCGGCTGATGTATTCATCGCCGCCGGTCAAGAGACGGGGGATACTCATATTATGATTAGTTATGATGGTGTTTCATGGACAAGTCAGTACACTGGTAGTGCTACTTTGTATGGTGCTATAGCGTATGGCGGTAATAAAGTAGTTGCCATGGGTGGTAACAGTGTCATTATTTCTGGCGCATTAACTCCCTCGTTAGTAGTCAATGGCACCACTCAAATAGACACAGTCCAGTCTGGCAAACTAGGCCTGGTAGTAAAAGGCACCACCAACCAAACCGCCGACCTACTCCAACTTCAAAACACAAGCAGTAGTAGCATGTTTAGTGTTGGCGCCACTGGTCAAGCTATCTTCCAAAACAGCGCAGACAGCACTAGCGCTTTCCAAGTATCCAATACTGCTGGTAACTATTTGTTTAAAGTCAACACATCGGGCAATAACGTCGCTGTTAGTACAGATCTTATAGTCGATTCAGAAGGCTATAACAACGGTCTTACTTCCTACACCTTACGCTTTGGTTCTCAGTATTCACAACAAGCTATAGGATCAAAGCGTACATCTGGTGGTAATCAATACGGCCTGGATTTTTATACCAATGGCAACAATGTATTTAGTTTAAGCCAATCGGGATCTGCCGTATTTAAAAACGGGGTAGATAGCACCACAACCTTTAGTATTCAAAACTCTAGCGGCTCAAGTTTGCTAACAGCAGACACTATAGGTATGAAGCTGACGGTGCAAGAGTTAGTAGTTTCGGCTAATTTGACTGTCAATGGCCATATCATTACCGCCGGCTCAACTCCAACTATCACGGCTGGTGTAGCTACCTGTACCACACCAGCCGTTAGTGTGACTGGTAACGATACAGCAGGCACGCTAAATATAACGACTGGGACCGGATGTTCAGCTACAGGTGTATTAGCCACGCTGACATTTAATAAGACGTTTACAGCTGTTCCGCACGTCAACCTGACACCTACTAATGCCAACGCCACAAATATAAAATACTTTAGGGGTAGTGCCACTACGGCTGGTTTTTCTATCGATACAGCTATGACTCCAAGTGATTCTACCAACTACACATTTGATTATTGGGTTGCCCAGTAGATAACCACTGACACACTTTATATAAATATTTAGGGTGTGATGTATATTTTACCATGAGACTTAACTTTATATTAACAGGGGTAATCTTTAGACTGTGGATAAGCGCATACATTTTTTATGCAAATACACTTGCTATATTTAAACGTAAGCTAGATAATAAAAGTACAAAAACAAAAACGGTTAAACAAACAAAATATAAAAACCATAAAGAACACACGGACAGCGCCACATTTAAGTCTCCTCGCAGTTACTTAAATCGAAGCAAAAAAGTTCGTGTGTTTTTATATTGCCAAAACACGCCTTCTCAAAAGAACAACTCAGAACAAGTAAAGCTCGCATATCAGGTTGAGTTTAGGTCTATGGTGCATATTTGATGTTATAGCAAATTCCAATTCAAAAAACTGCATTTTGATACACGGCTTGAAGCTTAAAAATTAATTTTTAATTTTTAGTGTACATACTGATATATCTTATAGTAAAAACTATATTTTTACCTTATCAACTCATCACCTTAAAAAAGACATTTTCTTGTAGCGGGATTGCTGCAACCTGGTAGTTTTGGTAAAACGTTTATTTCGCCTAATCTAACAAAGGAAAACAATATCGGTTTTGTAAAAGAACGTATGTCGTAAAATATTGACCATGCAAAAAGTAGTTGACAAAGTAAAGTCTGTAAAATCATCACAACAAGGATAGTTTACTTCACAAAATGATTATCTGATATATCAACTATCTGTGCTAGACACAACTCACTAGTAAAATTTAGGTTAATGTATGTTGCTAATAATACTAAAACTACCAAGGACCTTTATATATACTAGTATTATATGGCTAGTACAAAATGGACTGTGTACAACAGATGTGTATTATGGGGCAAACTGCTTGCGCTTCCACCCCGATAGGGTTTAAACTAGAAGTGATCTATAAAAAGCGATAACAGATCAAAACAAAAATAAACTAAAAAACACCAAAACAAAACAATATGATCAAAACAAAGATTAAGCCGATGGCTTTATTTGTAACAATGTCAGGGAAGGGGCGTCATGCCCTGTTGGCCCTGTTTTTTGTTTTGTTATCTGTTATGGCTTCAACTTCGTTATTCTATATATACGCGCGAGACGCTAGGGCGGCTACTAGTTCGACGGTGAATTTTCAAGCGAGGATATTAAAAAATACCGGCTCTCAGGTAGCCGATGGAAACTAACTATTCAGTTTAAGATATATCCAGCGGTATCTGGCGGTGTTAGTAGCTGGAATGAAACACAGGTTGTGACAGTCAAAAATGGTTATGTGTCAGTTTCACTTGGTTCGGCAACTGCTTTTGGGACGAGTGTTGACTGGTCACAGGAGCAGTGGCTAACGATGAATATAAACGGTGATGGTGAAATGGCACCACGCATGAAAATAACTGCTACACCGTACTCATTCCGTAGTGGTCAATCAGATACACTGACGAATGGTAGCGGCACTATTAGTGCCAGTCAACTTGTTCAGCTATCACCATCGGCTATGCAGACCACAAATAGTGCTGGTGCAGGTATAATGCTCGATCAAACGGGTACTGGTGGCTTGTTGCAGCTAAGGGGCAATGGATCTGATGTGTTGACATTGTCAAAAACTGGCAATCTGCTCGCAGCTGGCTTATTAAATATCAATGGCGCAAGTGTTACGGTGGGGACTGCCACCCAACAGGGTAGCCTGATTTTGAATGATGGATCTGGCAAAACAGCCAGTATACTACCGACTGCTTTGTCGGCTAATACAACCTACACACTGCCGTCGACGGGTGGTATTTTTTGCATGCAAAGTAGTTCGGGTTGTGGATTTGCGTCGAGTAGCTTGGCCTTCGCCAATGGTGGCAACTTGTTTGGTGGGCTTGCTAGCTTGGGCACCAATGATAATAATGCCTTGGCTTTTAGGACAAATTCTGCTGAAGTGGCTCGGTTTACAGCCGGTGGAAGCTTGGTTATTGGTGGTGGAGCGACTACATCACGCAATGGTGAATTGGTAGACATCAATGGTTCACTACGGTCAAATAAACTACTAGTAGGTTCGGGGGCTGATTTTTCAATATTACCAGTAGCTAGTGGTCAGTCAGTAGTCAGTAGTTTGTGGGGTTTACAGCTAGTTGGCAATAAACAAACAGCGGTAGATTATAGCCCAGCAAATATTGGTCTAAAAGATGATTTCAGCGTTATCATACCTAACCAACAGGCAACTAAAACAGCATTGGTTATAAAGGGTCAGACATCCCAGAGTGGTGACCTGATTCAGCTTCAAGATATATCAGGTCAGACGTTGTCCAGATTTGATGCCACGGGCCAGTTGGTATTGGGCAATGATGCCGCTACTCCAACACCAGCCAAGATAATATTAAACGATGCAACTGCGGCTAATGGCTTTACCTCGTCGTTAACAACTAGTAATCTGACATCTAGTAGAAATATTAGTTTGCCAGACGAGGGCGGAGTAGTATGTTTGAGTAATAGTAATAACTGTGGTTATATCAGGCTGGCTAGTGGCACCGCACAAACCGATGCAACCGCCAACAATACGATATTTATCAATAAAACAAATGCTTCGGGAAGTCTTATATCGCTAACCAATACTGGCAATAGTGTATTTACAGTAGCAAATAACGGTGCCTTGGAAATACGATCAACATCGACTGTAGCCTTAAATATCAAAAATGCCACAGGTACTGATTTCTTTAATGTTGACACCTCTGGCGGCATCGTTCGGATTGGCCCTGCTGTGGGTGATACGACTGGAGTTATGCTAGTGCTAGACAGCAAAACTAGTGCAGGTGATCCAACGGGTTCAAATGGAGGCATGTATTATAATGCAAATGGTAATAAATTTAGATGTTTTGAGAATAGTACATGGAATGATTGTATATCTGAAACCGTCAAAACAAAGACCGCTGATCAAACAGTCACAAATAACGCTACATTCCAAAATGATACTGACCTAGCCTTTCCTGTATTGGCAAGTAGTTACTATACTTTCAAAGCGGCTATAAATTATTCCAGCACAAACGCCACTGCGGACTATAAATTTACATTTACTGCCCCGGCTGGCTCCACAGTTTACATAACAGCCGTATCACCAGTAGCTGGGACTGACGGGGCAACAAACCGTATGTGTAATATAAGTGCTAGCGGCACTAGCTGTTCCATACCTATTACTGCCGCAAATTACCGAGGCACTACTATGGTTACTGGTTACGTTCAAACAGGAGCAACATCGGGTAACGTTCAGTATCAATTTGCTCAAAATGTTCTTACTGCTGGTCAGAGTGTAACTGTATATCGAGGAAGTGAGATATCTTACAGGCGTACACAGTAGTTCAAGCCTGTTTACCTTTAGCACGATAAATGTTAATCTATAGCCATAGGGAAGACACTAAAATGGCAACAATTATATCAATAGTGAATCAAAAAGGTGGAGTAGGAAAAACAACTACTTCTGTTAATATTTCAGTCTATTTGGCCCAGAAGTACGGTAAAAAGGTGTTGCTTGTTGATCTTGACCCACAGGGCAATGCGACTAGTGGACTTGGAATAAATAAAAATACGTTAGACGGCACAGTATTTAATGCTTTGTTGGAAAATGCTGATTTTGATATTGTACGACATATAACAAATCATAAAAACCTGGATATAATGCCATCTAATTCCGACTTGTCTTCGGCTGAAATCAACTTAGTAAATATAGTCGGTCGCGAAGCAGCTCTAAAAAAATATCTATCAAATATTAACCAAGAATATGACTACATTGTCATCGATTGTCCACCAAGTCTAGGGCTACTTTTTGTAAATGCTCTGGTTGCCTCTAGGTATATGATAATAACGGTACAAACAGAATTTTATGCCATGGAAGGGCTAGGCTTACTAATGGGAACAATCCAAAAAATCCAAAAAGCATATAACCCAAGTTTAACTATACTTGGAGTGCTCATGACTATGTTTGACACTAGAACATCACTTAGTGAACAGGTAAAAGCAGAAGTGCAAAAAGTATTTGGTGATTTGGTGTTTAAAAATAGTATCCCACGTAACGTAAAGTTAGCCGAAGCGCCCAGCTATGGAAAGGCAATACTTGACTATGATAGATGGTCTAAGGGCGCCAAAGCATATAAAAATGTATCCAAGGAGGTTATTGATCGTGTCGAAGTCTAAAGGTTTAGGAACAAATTTTGATAGTCTAGTCCCAGTAGGTATTGATATAGATATGGTTTCATCAACACCCGAACAAAAAATTTACCATTTAAGATTAGATAACATTAAACCAAGAACAGATCAGCCTAGGCAGAGTTTTGCAGATATTGAGCTTGAACAACTTGCGCAAAGTATTGTTGAACAAGGCGTTTTGCAACCTATAATAGTAACTGCTACTGAACAAAATATGTATACAATAGTTGCTGGCGAAAGGCGCTGGCGAGCAGCAGGCAAAGCCGGCTTGATTGAGATACCAGCCATAATTCGTCAGGTCGATGACCTACAGCAGTTTGAGCTAGCGGTGCTGGAAAATATTCAACGCAGTGATTTGAATGCTCTGGAAATAGCAAAATCAATATACAGACTGCATGTTGAATATCAACAGAGTTACGAAGATATTGCCAAAAAACTAGGCAAAGCCTATACGACAATAGTTAATTCTACACGACTGCTACAGTTGCCAGAAGTTATGCAACAGTCAATAGCCAATGGTTCTATTAGCGAAGGCCATGGCAGGGCATTATTGTCGTTAACGAAAATGCCTGAGATTCAAAATAAACTGTACAACCAGATATTAAGTCATGGCTTGAGTGTTCGTCAGGCTGAGTCGATGGCTAGTCAATACAAGAAAGGCGACACAAAGGTCAAAGCCAAACCCAAATCATCTACTAATGGTGTTTTGTCGGATATTGATACAAAAAATATTTCTGCTAAACTTGGAGCCAAAAAAGTTGAATTTAAGCCAGCCAAAAAAGGTGGCAAAATAGTTATCAGCTACAATTCTGATAAACAACTAACTGAAATAGTCGATCGTTTAGGTAAAGTATAGCAACAAATCTTATACAGCAAGCGTCCAATTTGACTAAATCTTATCGAGTTAAGTTTGAAATGAGGTTTGACGTAAGCCTAGTTAATTTAGCCTAGTCCGAAATGTAGTTTTGGCTGGGCCTTGGTAAAAATATCTGACATGCCGTGAATTGGGGTGGTGGCAAATATTTTAAATTCGTTTATTGGGTAGTATCTAAGCCATAATCGACCGACAATATTTTCGGCTGGGACTAAACCTAGGCCAGTGTGAGAATCAAGTGAGCCACCAGGAGTTCTATTGTCACCAAGAACAAACAGTTCATTTTGACCAACCGTAATATCTGTTATTTGGTTACCGGTATCTATCTGAGCTAATTTACTACCATATTCTGTGTTGGCATCTGGATCAAAACCATCTGGGTTTTGGGCGTTGTAAACACGGACAGTATTGTCCTTGACGACTACTCTGTCTCCTGGCAAGCCAATAACACGCTTTATTAGTTGGGTGTCAGGCTCGCTGGGTTTTTTGAAAACAATTATTTCATGACGTGCGGGAATAAATGATTTATGTTGTAGTTTGGCCATTGTTTCGGGCAATTTAAGAATAAAAACCCGATTTGCGTTTTGTAGAGTAGGAGTCATACTTGAACCATCTACAACATAGCTTTGAAGTACAAATATGATCATAAATATTGCAAATACTGGAGCAAGGATAAATAACATTATCGTATATATGGTGTTTTTAATCTCATTTTTCTTGTCAGACTTTTTAGGCTGGTTTGAGCTTGCTGTATCCGTTGCGTAAGTTGGTCTGGTTGGCTTTGGGTTGCGGCTAACAACGGGTTCATTGTTCACAGATTTAATATCGCCGATATTTGAAGCTGGCTTTGGCTTGTCTGAAACCGTGGGTTTAATGGGTTCATTGTGGTTGGATTTATAGTTTGGATTCATAATCATAAGTGATTATATAGTAAATTATATAAATCGCCCACAAATTTGATATAATAAACGTTATTGTGCTTAAGTAAACTTCACAATCAACAGTAGTGGTATTGGTTAGATAACTCTAAGCTGATTCTTAATCTAAAGGTTGATAATCTGGAGTAGGCGCAATAGAAGTATATAAATGAAGTATATAAATAATGTATAAATATAATTCCGAAAAACCTCAACCAAAAAGATCGATGGATGGATTTTTGTCATCCACACCTAGGCGTCCGAAATATCAAACGGTGCCAGTTAAGGCATCAAAAAATGAGAGGATGGAATCAATCTCAAATCCACGCAATAATAAGCTAGATGATTTTGACAAATCAGAAGGCTTTCGTAGCAACGGAACCCCGACTATAAATAATGCCGGAGGTGTTGAATCATCGAAAATTCGTATCAATTCGCCAATCCCCAAAAGATCCAAAGTCGGCTTTTCTGGTAGAACAAATTCAAAACGCAAAAAGGGAAATAAGAAAAAGATTGCATTTAGAATATTTGCTTTTACTTCGGTTTTAGTGCTTTTACTGACTGGTTGGGTTTTTGGAAAAGCATGGTGGAACGCTCACAAAGCACTCAAGGGTGGCGGACAGTCGGCTGCATTAAACAAAGAAGTTGATCCCAATTCACTAAACGGTGAAGGTGATGGCAGGGTTAATGTTTTGTTGATGGGTAAGGGTGGGGAGGCGCATGACGGTGGTGAATTGACTGATAGTATGATGGTTGCAAGTATAGATCCGATAAATAATGGTGTCGTATTGATTAGTATCCCTCGAGATTTATGGGTTAAACCAGATGGCTTGTGGCCAATGAAGATTAACGCTGTTTATAGTAGTGCAAAGGACCAGGCATTATATAAAAATCCAAAAGATAAAAATGCAGCCGAAAAAGCAGGTATTGATAGCGCCGAAAGAACTGTTGAACAGTATCTAGGTGTTAAAGTTAACTATTATGGAATGATAGATTTTTCAGCCTTTCAAGAGGCTGTAGATGCAATAGGTGGGATAGATGTTACCTTGGCTGAGCCGTATAGTGACCCAACTATGTATATAGGTAAGAAAATGTTGAGTTTGCCAGCGGGAACTAGCCATCTTGATGGCGGGACGGCGCTTGGTTACGCAAGGTCTAGGCACGGAGCCGAGCGTGGAGATTTTGACCGTGGAGAGCACCAGCAGAAAGTTATTGTAGGTATAAAAGACAAAGTACTGAGCCTAGGAACATTTTCTAACCCTGTTAAGGTTTCTGGCTTGCTTGATACATTTGGCAATAGAGTTAACACAAATTTTGCCATTAACGATATGATGAGACTATATGATCTATCAAAAAAGATACAATCTGGCAGTATAACCAATGTTGATTTGGCTATGCAGGGCGAAGAAGTTGTGACCACGGGCATGGTTGGGGATCAATCGGTTGTGTATCCAAAAGCAGGAGTTAGCGATTATTCAGAAGTTAAAACATACATACGTTCTAAGATTATTGATGGGTATATTTTGAAAGAAAAACCTACTATCACAGTCCTAAACGCTACCGGCAAGCCCGGGGCTGCCAAAAAAAGGGCAGACGAATTGAAGAGTTATGGGTATAATGTATTGCAGGTTGCCGATGCACCAAACTCAAACCTGACTAGTACTACGTTGGTGGACAAGACGGGCGGAGCAAAGAAATACACCAAAAGATATCTTGAACTTAGGTTTAACACCAAAGCAGTCAAAGATATAAGCGGTATGGATTTGACACCCTACACTTCAGACTATGTAGTAGTTATCGGCCCAAACGGTTAAAACATGGTTAAATATCTAAAGAACATACGACCCGAATCTGTATTTACGCATTTTTTGTATATATCAATAAATGCTTTGTTGCCAGTTATTGTCTTTGGTCTTGTTCGATTAGAATTTATCATAGTTGCTATCATCATAGTTATCTTATCCAAATGGAGAATGTTCGCAGTCAAGCCTAGGTATTGGCTAGTTAACCTACGATCTAACTTAGTAGATATTTTTGTGGGTTTATCAATTGTTGCATTCATGGCGGGAACGCACAATATAATAACCCAGCTAGTATGGACGATATTGTATATTGCTTGGCTAGTTTGGCTAAAACCAAAATCAAAACCAATACCCGTCATGTTCCAGGCTTTAATAGCTCAGACATTAGGTGTAATAGCATTTTATGCGGCTTTTCCAAATGTTGGGATATATTGGGCAGTCATAACAGTATGGCTGGTTTGCTACTCCTCGGCACGTCATTTTTTGGGGGCATTTGATGACGATAATGCTCGTCAGCTCACTCATGTATGGGCATGGTTTGGTGCAGGCTTAGCCTGGATACTGGGCCATTGGGTGATATATTATTTTAGCATTCCTCAGATAGCATTGGTGCTAGCGGTGATTAGCTATGGTATTTCGGTTATTTATTATCTACACTACAAACATCGCCTAAAACCAACAGTTAAAAATCAGATTATTGCATTTATGTTTATTATTTTGCTTATTATCATCGTATTCTCAGATTGGCAGTATAAAACTATATAGTAACAAAATATAATTAAAATGGAGGATGCATGGAAGAAAATAAATCGTCTCAGCCTAGCGTGAAAACACCACAACCAACCAATAAACATACGTCAGCAAATCACAATAGTATTATCAAAACAGGGTCGTTATTATTATTGGTATTAGCATTTTGCTCAGGTATTATCGGTGGGGTAATTGGTTCAAAATATTTTGGCGGGCGCATAACGTCACTCAACAACACTAGTCAGGGGCAACAAATAGTTTCGAGCCAAAGTGAGCTTATTAGTAAAATAGCCAAAGATGTTAGTCCATCGACAGTATCAATAAATGTTAAAAGTAGTACAACTCAGCAGTCAATTTTTGGCGATACCAGAGAAAAAGTTAGTGAGGGTGCTGGATCGGGTATCATTTTGTCTAATGATGGTGTTGTGATGACCAATAAACATGTTATTCCCGAAAATGCTAAAACAGTTAGTGTAACTACTAGCGACGGTAAAACATACGACAATGTCTCGGTGACAGCACGTGACCCTAGAGCAAACTACGACATAGCATTTTTAAAGATTAACGGTGTCAGTAATTTGACTCCAGCCAAGCTTGGTGATTCATCTAAAATGCAAGTTGGTAGTGCGGTAGTAGCTATCGGTTATGCACTTGGTGAGTTTTCTAACACTGTTACTAGCGGTATTATATCTGGCACAGGCCGTCCAATAACCGCTGGTGATCAGTCTGGGGCTAGTTCGGAAAACTTAACCAATCTTTTCCAAACAGATGCTGCCATAAATCCAGGCAACTCGGGTGGCCCACTTGTGAATATGAACGGTGAAGTTATTGGTATTAACACGGCTGTGGCTGGTGATGCTCAGAATATTGGTTTTTCTATACCTATTGACGATGTAAAAGCACAGGTTGGGAGCATACTGGGTAAGGGCAAACTCGAGATACCATATCTTGGTGTGCGCTATGTTATGCTTACTGAACAGATAAATAAGAAAAATAATATTGGTTCAGACACGGGGGCATGGCTCAAGGGTGGCACTGATACGCTTGCTGTAATATCAGGTAGCCCAGCAGACAAGGCTGGTTTAAAAGAGGGCGATGTCATACTAAAGGTAAATGGAAAAGACGTCAATGAAAACAATCCACTGGGAAGTGTATTAGGGGCGTACAAAGTCGGTGATGAAATCGAAATAACCTATTTGCGTGATGGCAAGCAACAAACGACTAAAACAAAATTAGAATTATCACCTCAGCAATAGTTATACGGCTGTAAAGACTTGTATTAAATCAACAGTTTTATGCCAAACTAGCCCATTTTTTTGGGCTAGTTTTGTTATTTGTTGGTGTTGAATTGCTAGTGACTCGAGTAAAACAACGGTATGAGTATTTGCATATTCCCTATATTCTGACATAAATCGCCGTATATGGTCTAGCCCACCTATTCCAGAATACAATGCCATAGCAGGCTCGGCTTTTACGTCGTTACTGACATCAAATCCATCAGGTACATAGGGTAAGTTAGCGATGATAATATCAAACTTACCAGTGATGTTTGAAAACATGTCTGACTGGATAAAGTTGATATCTGCCTGTAGGTTTTTAGCATTGGTCTTTGCCAAATCAATAACATCATTTGATATATCGCTGGCTATTACGTCAATATTTGGGAGCTCCAGTTTAGCAGTTATTGCCAAGCATCCACTACCCGTACCAACATCTAACAAGTTCCATTGACGGTTGCCGTTCCCATGTTGCGGAGGTCCGTCCTCCGCAACATGGGTTTTATTTTGTAGTATGTTTTTTAATTGATCAATTACCATCTCACTGTCGGGACGGGGTATTAATACTCTTTCGTCTACCAAAAACTTGCGTCCATAAAACTCTTTGTTGCCTAGTAGATAAGCCACTGGTTGTCCAGATAGACGTTTTTGACACAATATGGTTAGTTGGGACATCTGAATATCAGTTAACATTTGTTCGGGGTGAGCTAATATATATGCCTTATCTTTGTTTGTAATCTTTTCGAGTATTAGCAAACTGTCTAGTCGAGCTGAATGTATGCTATTTTTTTTGAAGCTTTCGGTAGTTTGATCTATAAAATGCTGATAGTCCATAGCTTATACATTATCATATCAAACTCTGACTAACTTATTATGTAGATATATTATTCTGCTTCTTGTATGAGGTGACGTTCGGCTGACTGGAGTTGATCTATTAGG
>CAYQBK010000082.1:0-3549 GCA_964415715.1 uncultured Candidatus Saccharibacteria bacterium | reverse complement strand
CTTCAAAACTTGTTTTGAAAGAAGTAGTTGCGGGGTCGCGGAACGTGACCACAAGGCTCACTATGTGTCCCTAAAAATAAAAAAGCCAGGCATAGTATTCGTGGTGGCGTCTCCCAGACTTGAACTGGGGACACAAGGCTCTTCAGGCCTCTGCTCTACCAACTGAGCTAAGACGCCACGATATACTTTATTAATTGTACTATGTATCAGTAAAGTTGCACAATTTTCTAATGGTGGGCGAGGAGGGACTTGCCTTATTCCGGCAAAAGAAAATTACTTTTGCTAGAAATAACTATAAATAGCCACTGGCTATTTATAGCAAGGGTGCCAGGGTCTGCTTCCGCTAGCAAACCCGTTCAAGTCCTTAGTTCTACTGATAAATGTACTTCATGAAATTGTAAGATCACATGAATTTTCTAATGGTGGGCGAGGAGGGACTTGAACCCTCAATCCTTTTGGGAACAGCATTTTAAGTGCTGCGCGTATACCAATTCCGCCACTCGCCCATGTCTTTTAAAATCTACTATATAATATAGCATAATTTTTGGAGGCACCTACGGGTAACGCTCCCGTCTGTACGGTTTTGCAGACCGTTGCCTAACTTCTCGGCCAAGGCGCCATGAATACTAGTATATTTTACAGTATTTGCCTAATATATAGAAGTTTATGATTTTGTATATTTTTTCAATGTTTTTATCTTCGGTTAGTAGAAGTATATTAAAAAGCTTAGTATATAATGTCTGAATGGATACAATACAGAAGTTAAACAAAAAGCAGGCATTTTTTAGAGAAATGGTTTTGGGTACATTGGTTTACGCTGTAGTACTAGGGTTTTTCAACGACTACACAGACATACTCAGGACAAATTCGTATTCTACTACTTTTTTGGTTGCTATTGTTATGGAAATACTTACATATCTGACATTTTTATTGAAGGCATACATTGTTAGCCATTTCAAAGGCAAACCAAGTCGTTGGGCCAAGGTTGGTTTGGTGGTGGGTGTTTGGCTAGTCTTGTTCCTGTCAAAGTTTGTATTTCTAGAAGCTATTGATCTAATATTTGCCAGTGCTGTCGATATAAGTGGATTTACTGGCCTAATGGCAATTATATTAACTATGACCATATCAAAAGAACTCATAGATTACATATTTACTGAACTTGCAGACTAGATAATATATTTACTCCTATAATTCATATTAGACGTTATTGCTTTTATTTCGTTATGTATTTTACCGTTAGATACAATAGCTCCATTTATATTGGTGTCGTAGCGTTGCTGTTTACCAAATAGATTTGTCACTGTTCCGCCAGCTTCGGGAATAATAATAGCTAGAGCAGCAATGTCTTCTGGCTTACCTTGACCAAAAATCATAGCATCATAGTTTCCCTGGGCAACTAGACACCCGGCAATACATGCCGAACATATTGATGTAACCATAACCCCAGCCTCGACGAATTTGGTTTTAGGTTCATCAAAATTAACACCTTCGTAGCTATTTTTCCATATCTCATTATCAATAAGGGCACCATCTAGTGATGAAGTATTAGAAACCTGTATTTTCTTGCCATTTAAAAATGCACCCAGCCCATAAACTGCTTCGTATAATCTATCTTGAAATGGATCATATATTACACCAACTACAGATCGGCCCTGGTTATTTACTAGAGCTAATGAAAATGTAGATATTGGCAGGCCTTTGGCAAATGGCATAGTTCCGTCAATTGGGTCGCAAACCCAGGTATATTCAGCATCTTTTTTTATACTACTTTGTTCTTCACCCCATACACTATAACTAGGTGTTTCTTTGGCAAGTATATCTATAACATGCTTGTTTATTTGTATATCGGCTTTTGTAACAATAGTCTTATCTGGCTTTATTGTTGGGTCCGTTTTTGTGCTATTGAAATAGTTAAGCATTATTTGGCCAGATTGCTTAGCAAGACTTTTAGCAATATTTAATTCATTTATATATCCTAACAGTTAAAGAAAACACTTTATATAGAGTGTTCTTCTATATTAAGCATTTAATTATTTAGGTAATTTATCTGTTAGACTACCCAAGCCTTCGCCTGTTATATTTGTAATATTTTGTGCAGCGTCACCTAGTGGTGTAACTGCATCACCCAAGCTAGCACTTGCAGTATCTGTAATATTTTGAGCTGCATCTGTGAGCGGAGCAGTAGCATCACTAATAGAGCTAGTTGCATCTGTTACTGTTTGGCTAACCTGTTCAACTATGTCTGCACCTGGAATATTTTGTGTCAGATCCTGAACATTTTGCCCAAACAAATTTGTTATAAAATCCCATATCGCCATTTTGTTCTCCTGCTTACATATAAACTATAGTATATCAGCTATATTTATACCATATATCATCCATGCTATGTCTTTTTAATACTGTTGCGCAAGCTAGTTATGTCAGCTTAACGCCAGTTTTTTGGGCAATCTGTTCTATCCACCGCTCTAATCTATCTATTTTATGGTCTCTAGCGGCTAGCTCAACCTCATAATCATCAATCCGTTTTATAAATCCATCGATAGTGTTCATGAGTTTATTGTGACTTTCCTCAAGCTTTGTAAGCCGTTCTTCTATTTTGTCAAATCTACTTTCTTGCCTAGCAAAATTTATATCATGCTGATCAAAACGCGCATCATGCTGGTCAAATCTGGCATCCTGCTGATCAAAACGCGCATTAACATCATTAGCAAAATCACTCAGTAGCTTCATCATCTGGTCAAAGCGTTTGTCCATTTTTTGTTCTAGTTTTGAAATATCACTCATACAAATATTATATCACGCAAATGAAACTAAATGCTCCGTAGTGTATACGATAGAAAGTATAATTTTTGGGATTTGGCTATTACAGCTCAATATTGTTGCCACATGGTTCATGTAAATCTAGATTATTAGAAATTTCGTAATTTATGACATCGGTTGTTTATAGGTCTTGTTTGATCCAAAGGTCTAGCCCATCATTTTCATAACGGGGGATCAAATGAAAATGGAAATGAAAAACTGATTGCTGCGCGTCCTTGCTACTAGCATGAAGCAAATTCATACCCGTAGCCGTGTTAATGTCTATAAGTCGTTGTGCTATTTTTTTCGTAGCACTACTTAAATTCATCAGTTCTTGGTACGAAATATCAAACAGGTTTTCAACGTGACTTTTTGGGATTAATAGTGTATGACCTTTTGCAATTGGATTTTTTGGAGAAAAAGCAATGCTATTTTCATCTTCATAGATAACATCCGCAGGTGTATCCCCGATAATAATTTTACAAAATATACAGCCCATTATTGTTATTATAACAAAAATGTATTAATGAAATTATAGAATATACTGTGCTCAGTACTTTTGTAACTTAATTCACATTCGCTAAGCTCTTGGAAAAAAAGTTTTAGCTCTACATTGTTTTGTTTTACGACTTCTCAGTCAATTGGTGCTTAACGAGGCAAAAGTTATACACCCGATTAGCCTTGATAGCTTTGTCGTACAGGGGCTGGAAGTGCAACGGTGGCGTGATATTCTGGCTGTTCCATACGCTA
>CAYQBK010000081.1:0-6053 GCA_964415715.1 uncultured Candidatus Saccharibacteria bacterium | reverse complement strand
CTGGGTGATAGCCCTAGTGATAGAATCTGTAATGTAAACATTATTCACTGATTTGCCAGTGATATCTAACATTTGTAGTAGTGGTACACCGCTGGCTATAAGGGTTGAACCGGTACGAGCAAAACGGGCCATGTACATTTTCATAAACAGTGGACCCACCAGTGGTGCACGCATTTTGGCTTTGTCGACAGCTCGTTTGCCACCCATTGTTCTAAACCAACGACTACCAAACACAGCTAATATGGCTACAACTATGGCTACAATCCACCAATATTTGATAAGAGCAGTAGATATAGCTAGTAGTACCCTGGTTAACAGTGGTAGCTGAGCACCCTTTAGCCCATCATACAAAACCTTTACCTGTGGTAATACACTTACTAACATAAACCCAACTACAGCAAACATAACTACCAGTACAACTGCTGGGTAAACCATAGCTCCACGAACCTTGCTAACTATATCGGCGTCTTTTTCCTGCTGGTTAGCTAAGCGCTCTAGCGATGCATCTAACGTACCCGACACTTCACCAGCCCCTACTAGGCTAGTAAACACTGTGCTGAACACCTGCGGGTGTTTTTCTAGTGCTTTTGAAAAGGCTGTGCCGGCTTCGACATCTGTTATGATCTGAGTTATAACTATTTGCATTTTTTTCGATGTGGTCTGCTTTTGAACTGAACGTAAGCTCTGGACTAGTGGTAAACCCGCGTTTATCAGTGTGCTAAGCTGGCGGGCAAACAATATTTTGTCTTTGGTTTTAACCCGGTTAAAAATGTTACTTTTGCCTTCCTGAATAAGCTTTACTTCAATAGGTGCCAAGCCCTGATCCTGGATGATTTTGGTGGCAGACTTTTCACTATCGGCCTGAACAACAGATGTGATCTTTTCATTGGTCGATGGGTTTCTAGCTGTAAATTTGTAGCTGAGCATGTTTGTATTTAACCCCTCATTAGCCTATCTAGTTCTTCGATATCAACCGCAAAGTTGCGAGCTTCGTCGTAGGTAATAGTACCGCCATGGATAAGGTTTACTAGGGTTTTGTCCATGCTTTGCATACCAAATTCGGCCCCCGTTTGGATAACGGCATCTAGTTGGTGGCTTTTGCCTTCGCGAATAATATTGCGAACAGCTGGCGTACCAATGAGTATTTCGGCGGCGGCTATACGCCCGCCACCAATAGATGGCACAAGGCGCTGTGAACAAATAGCCATCAATATATTGCTAAGCTGAGAACGAATCTGAGGCTGTTGATGCGGCGGAAAAACATCTATCATACGGTCGATACTTTGGGCGGCGCTGTTGGTGTGAAGTGTAGCAAATACAAGGTGGCCTGTTTCGGCAATAGTTATAGCAGCGGCGATAGTTTCCAAATCACGCATCTCACCTATCAGTACAACATCTGGGTCCTGGCGCAGGCTTGACCTAAGCGCGGCCGAAAAGCTAAATGTATCGTAGTGCACTTCACGCTGAACAACCACACTTTTGATACTTTTGTGGGTAAATTCGATAGGGTCTTCGCTGGTTACAATATGCTCGGCACGTTCATTGTTGATTTTGTGAACTAGCGCCGCCAGTGTAGTGGATTTGCCAGAACCAGTCGGGCCTGTAACCAACACAAGACCACGTGGGTATTCAGCAAATTTGTGGACAACCGGTGGCAAACCTAACTGTTCGATAGTTGTCATTTCAGTGGGTATTAGCCTAAGGGCGGCGGCTAGGTTGCCACGTTCGTGAAAAGCATTTACCCGAAAACGACCCAAATCACCAAATGCAAAGCTAAAATCAAATTCTTTGTCTTTGAGTAAAATCTGTTTTTGGTCATCGTCCAATATAGCAAATATTAGTGATTCTATGCTTTCCTCTGTTAGAGCATCAGCTCCGCTAACAGGCTTAAGAGCACCATCTACCCGCAACATAGGCGGTAAACCGACCTGTAAGTGTAGATCACTGGCTTTTTGTTTTAGTACTTCTTCTAGTAATATTTCTATTCTTGGTTGTGCTTCCATATGTTTGTCCCACTCTTATTATTTTATGCGCTATCAGCTGTTGCAACCCGATTGACTTCATTGATTGTAGTCTTTCCAGCCAGTGCCTTTAGGTAGCCATCTTGGCGCATGGTTATCATACCATTTGCTATAGCTAGCCGCTGGATTTCAGCACTAGTTGCACGTTTAATGATTAAATTTTGAATGTCGTCTGTTACGTTAAAGACTTCATACAAGCCCATTCGCCCCTTATATCCGTTTGGAGTATCGGGTGAATCTACGCCCTTAGATAAAGTATAAGCGTTTTGCCCTATAGTTGGCAAATTTTCTCCACTATATCCCAGATCTTCGGATACTTTTTGGATTTCTTCATCTGTTGTTGGCAAAACGCCAGCCAGAGCACTATGTACGCCATCTGTTTCCGGCGCCGATGACTGATATGTTTCAACCTTGCCACCTATCCGCCGAACTAGTCGCTGACCAATCACCGTTCTGACCGTGCTAGCTATCAGAAATGGCTCAATATCCATATCCAAAAGTCGTGGCAATATACCGGCTGCACTGTTCGTATGGAGCGTACTTAGTACCAAATGCCCTGTTAACGCAGCCTGAACAGCAAGCATAGCAGTTTCTTTGTCACGAATCTCGCCAACCATAACTACATCGGGGTCCTGGCGCAGTATACTACGCAAACCCGCCGCAAACGTCAGCCCAACGTCGGCATTTACTTGTATCTGGTTTATGCCGTCCATTTTGTATTCAACAGGGTCTTCGAGTGTAACAATATTGATATCATCACTTTTTATTTCCTGTATAAGTGCATATAGGCTGGTTGATTTACCAGAACCAGTCGGGCCGGATGTCAATATCATACCGTTTGAGTTAGTTATGCCCTTGCGGATAGTCCGTAGTGCCCTACCACTATAGCCCATATCTTCGAGTTTTAGGCTCGTGCCACTTTTATCTAGCAAACGAATAACACATTGTTCACCCCATATAACAGGGCTAATAGCAATACGCAGATCAATAGGGTTGCCAGCCACCATAACACTAAACTGACCATCCTGCGGTATACGATGTTCGTCTATTTTTAGATTAGCCAAAATTTTGATACGTGATATTAGCGGAGGCTCGGTGGCCTTGGGTAGCTTCATTATTTCGCGTAGAACACCATCGATCCGACAGCGAATTTTTAGCTCTTTCTCTAGTGGCTCTATGTGAATATCACTGGCTCGGTTTTTTGAAGCGTATTCTAGTATGGCCGTCAGGGCCTTTGATATTGGTGAATCTTGAACAATACTTTTGATGGCCGAATCGTTGCGCTTAGCTAGCTTAGCTACGTTATCTAAGTCTGAAGCTGCTTCATGGCCAAGTGCATCGCTAACATCTTTGGTGACATCGATACTATACTGGCGCAGAACTTGTTCGATACCGTCCTGACTAGCCAAATAAACCCTCAGTGGCCTACCTATTCTATTAGATAGAAAATCAACCGCCTGAACATTATCAGCATCCAACATAGCGACCACTAGCCTGTTATCCATTTCGCCTAACGGTACAGCCATATATGTTTGAGCTATTTCTGGTGGTAACAGCGCAAGTACCTTTGGATTTACTTTGGCACCCTTTAGATTCACATATGGAACCTTGGTGGCCTGGGCTATTGTTTTAGTTAAATCTTCCTGAGTGATAATCTTGCGGTTTATTAATGTAGCCATGAACGGCTCGCCGTCGGCATGGGCGAGCTTATGCGCATTTAACAATTGCTCATCTGTTAGTAAACCATTACTAACCAATAGGGCCTCAACTAGCTTTTGAGTGTCGGCAAGTAAAACGCTCATTTAAGCTCCGTTCGTAAGTCTATTGTTTATTTTCTTTAAAAGGTTGGTTATTGGCGTTATTCTGGACTGTAATATCCTTGGTGATATCAAGCGAGTCGCTATTGATGTATGGCTTGATACTATCGGTGTTAAACTCTGCACTTATTGGTTTAATAGTTGGAGCAGTTAGTGTATATTTCTTGTTACCACCAAACAGCATTCCAGCAACCACAAAGCTAAACACACCGGCCACTATAGCCACGACCACTATTATGAGTATGTCATTTTTTTTCATATTATTTGGCTCCTGTAGTGCTTTTAGTGGTCTGTTTTGTTGTTGCTTTTTGACCGTCTGGTTTGACCACTTCTTCTTTGATTTCAAATGCTTTGAGAGGTTGGTAATAGGTGGTACCAGTGATTGTGACGGTTAAGTCGTTATCACTACCCTTGTAACTGATTTGGCTTATTTTTATTGGTCTGGTTGATCTCTCGATATTTCTGATAAAAGTCTGGATCGCGCTATAGTTTCCCTTGGCGCTAACGCTAAATTTCATCTCTTTGGGTTGCGGATCGGCTGCTGACTGTTCAGCGGTAGCTTCTTCGTCGGTGCCTGTTATAGATACTATACTGACACCACTACTTGTCATGAGCCCCTCAAGACTAGTCGCAAGTGCGGGCATGTCATATTTGCTTGGCAAGGCGTTCAGTACAATTTTTGTATTTGATACGTTATTGCCCATTATTGATTCTGAGGCTGTATCAAATGCTATATAGCTAGCCTCGAGACTCTTTGTGGCTTTGATATTTTTTTCTAACTGACTTACTGCTTTGTTTCGCATATCTAAAACTTTTGCCTGATATTTTAACTGCTTCATTAGAGATTGACTGGCCACCAGTGCTACCACCAAACAAACAACCGCAACACACACTGCTATCAATACTTTTTTGCTTGATTTTTCAATACTTACCCTTTTGGTTGATAGACCAAAATTTGAATTGTTTTTTTCTTTTGCCATTATTTCTTTACCTCTGCTGGTTTATTGAACAATGCATTTGGGTTTTGCTCACGTGTGGTGACACCCTCTTTGACTCTGAGTTGTATACCCTTAGCATCTGTGCTAAATAATTTTGGATCAAACTTAAAGGTGATAGAGTACGAGGCACCTTTGTCGGTACGAGCAAACGATGCAAGAGTAACATTGGTAAACGCCGGGGTGGGTGTTTGGTTGTCGGTTGTGGTATATTGGGCATACTTTAGTGTATCTACAAGCTTATTGTTAGATTCGAGTGAATCGGTTGTGCCAGTAATAGTCGCTGTGTTGTCATCAAAATTTAGTGTTATATCAGATATCTGAGCATTGGCAGGCAAAAGTTGTCCCAAATAACCAAACAAACGACTATTGATCACCTTGTCGCTATGAAGTTTGCCAAGGCTGTTGAGCTGTGACTGAACCGTTAACATTTTTTCGACATCTTTTACATTTTTTAGGGTTTTCGAATTTTTGGCTATGTCATCTTTGGCATTATTTAGTAGCGCAGTCTGAGCGCCCAGTAGTACATAAAACACAACAATCACACCAATACTTATAGCTATAACAATAGTGCATATCAATATAACGAGCCTTCTGGTGCGCTCTGATTTTATGTATTGTGCCTTAACATCTGGCAACAAGTTTAGCTGTACATTTGCCATATTATTGAATCCTCTCTGCTAGCCCTACAGCTACACCAAAATGATTAGATATGGTCATGAGGTCATTTTGTTTATCACTAGGGAACGAAACATTGCGCCAGGCATTGCCTATTTCAATATTTATACCAAATTTGTTAGCAATATATAATGGAAATTCGGGCAAGGTACTAGCTGCACCGGTAACAATTATTCGATCTATTGGGTCGTTTGGGTATCTTGTATTGTAAAATTTGATAGATTTTTCCAACTCACCAACCAGGATATCTATAACACCGCTGATTGATTTACTAACCTGACCCTCTAACTTGTCTTTGCTTAGGCCAAATTTATTTACAAACTGTTCAGCCTGCTTTTCATCAATATTTAGATTTTGCATAGCTGCTTTGATAACAGCTTCGCTACCAGTTGGTATTGACCTAGTTAACCTGGGTCCACAACTAGCAGATATAACAAGATCTGTGCTCATAGCGCCCATATCTAATACTAACTGTGGTGATGTTTGGCCCTGGCCTATCAATGCTCTAGCAAGCGCTAAACCGTCTGGCTCAAATGCTATAA
>CAYQBK010000080.1:0-2639 GCA_964415715.1 uncultured Candidatus Saccharibacteria bacterium | reverse complement strand
ATTAATATTATTCACTAAACATAAGCATAAAAATGGTATAATATAACAGTTAAATACTATTATATTATGTCAGTAAATACACAAAACAACGATAAAATATATGACACTCCTGGATCTAGTAGTAGCTTCCCTGATTCAAATAAACCTGGCACTCATGACATGTCAGAATTTGAAGACGAGTTCAAGGATCCTACAACAACAGATCCAGACAAAAGCCCTGGTTCACATGATATGTCAGAGTTTGAAAAAGACTTTGACGGGTCGCCACTTGACAATCCCGACCCAATAAATGGCACCGAGGGTGCTTTTTATAATGCCGGTCCTGGACCAGAAAATAAAATAGGTGGTATCGGGAGCCTAAAAAACAAAAAAGGCGCATACGGAATATTTGCTATATTATTCCTTACAGTAGTTTTGGGTTTGTTTTCATTTTTACAGCTGTTTCAACTCATACATTTTAGTGATCTTTTTGATAGGCACTTTAATAGCCATACAAAACGAATACTCAACAAACGAGCAGCTAAGCACTATGCAATAATATTTAATGAAGATGGTAAAGGTTACTACAAAAAAACAGGTTTTGGTAAAATTTCCAATACTTATAGCAAATTAAGTCCACAAAAACTTGTTGAAGACCTTGAAAAAAAAGGCATTGACATAAAAATAAATGAAACAGACGGTAAATTGACCTTAAATGGCAAACCCATGGAGGGTAAAATAAGTGATCAGCGAAGTGCTGTTAAGCAGATTTTAGCTCAAGAATACCCAAACGACGGTTTTATAAAACGAAATAGGCGTACAGCAGCGACATTTAAAGCATTTGGTATAAAACGAACTTTTTTTGAAAATACCAAACGTAAAGTTGCCAACTGGGAACTTGAACAAATAAAAAAAATTCGTGATAGACAAAAAACCAATAGCGGTGGTGATAGTGCAAGAGCACTTATCGACACAGAAGAAGGTGACCCTAATTCAGAAATTGATCAACAAGCAGCAAAGCTAGATGATCCTAGCTACAACCCAGAAACGGACCCAAATGCTCCTAAACCACAACAAACATTAGGTCAAATAGAACAAGCGGTATCTGATATTAACGCAGGAGATGTTGCGGAAGCTGGAAAAAATACTCTTAGAAAGAATACAGCAAGAACAGCAGCCAATGTTTTTCGTGTAGATGGGCTTTTGCAGTTTGCGTGTGGAATAAAAAAATATTTTAAAGATCTACAGTTAGGTATTCAAGTAGTGGCTTATTCTTCAATAATAAAATATACACTACCTATATTAGTTGCAGCCGATCAACTAAAAACCGGTGACGGTAAAACCGGAACCGTCATACACGGTTCTGAAGTTTCTGGATTATTAAAGGTGCTAAACCGTGAACCTGGTATTGGTAAATCTGGTACCTACCAAGCAATGACTGGTAATGAATCGGCAAATATTAGCGACGAATCAAAAACAAAATTTAGCCTAGATAAAACAACTGGGCTTGGCGGGGTAATCACTACGGTTAATAATTGGGTTGCTCAGTATGGTGGTGGAGCAACAATTACAAAAGAGTATTGTATAACAAGTGGCAAATGGCAATATGGTGTAGGAATGATAGCAGTAAACCTCGTACTTATGTTTACTGGCGTTGGTGAAGGTATTAGTGTTACAAATGCAGCTATAGGTGCAGGGGTAAGCATACTAACTGGTCTGGTGACAGAGCTATCAAAACCAATAATTATTCAATTAGTGTCTGGAAGTTTGATAAACGGTTACAATCCCGGTGATCAAAGCTTTGATGCGCTTGCTGCTGGGGCAATGATGTTAAGTAGCTCACAAAGATACAAACTAGGTGGTCGAGCAACGAGTGCCGAAAAAACTGCTGAAATAAGCAAACAAATTGCTCAGGAACAAAAAGAAGAAGTTAAGCATATGGGTATATACGACAGGTATTTTGCTATCAACAAAACAGACTCCTTGGCATTTATGACGCTTATGCGAATACCCTCCCAACCAAAACAAGCAGCACAATCTGCCATCATAAATACCGCCAACATGTTGAACCCCATAAACCTGGTGAACAAAACTGTTAAAGCTGGTGACACTAGTAACTCTGATCCATTTACTAAAATACAAACTTCGTTCGGGGTTCAGAACTACGAGCTTTCCGATGCCGACCTCGACAGTCTACCTGATCCTTTAGATGCCGAAAAATGGATAAGTGACAATAACAAATGGGATGATTATAAAGATTGGTCGAACAAATGTCATCCAAAAGAGGGTGATTCACTTATTTCAGAAGGAATTGCATCTACTGAGGATGAGGAATATCAAATTGCTGAATGTGGCAGATTAGAAGATGATAAAACACGCATGTTTACCGCACAATATCTTGATCGAACTATAGCAGCTGGAATAAATTTTCAAAGTGGCCAATCAGAATGCCTTGACCCTGATAGTGACGATCCTAATTGTCCATTTGATGACGGAACGGGTGTAGGTTCGTCAAATAGCTCATCAGATACTGGTGCTGTAACAGGTTCGGCCGACTACACAGACAATACCTCTGTTACAATCAAAAACGGTAAATTTATAGTAGATGCAGCTATAGCTGAAATAAAAGCAAGTAATAGCACCTGCCCATGGAACGAAGG
>CAYQBK010000079.1:0-19518 GCA_964415715.1 uncultured Candidatus Saccharibacteria bacterium | reverse complement strand
GATTAAAAGTAAAACTATATTTTCAATGGCCAACAATGGTATACCAATGCTTATGATATGCGGGATGTACCAAATGTTTGGTCATTTTTTTAAAACAGCAGACGGCAGTATTATACCCGGTATCGGCGTATTGGATGTTTCGACCACAGCCGGAAGTGGTCGAATAATTGGTAATATTGCAACTCGAGGAGACTATGGAAAATTAGTAGGTTATGAAAATCATAGTGGCCTGACTACTCTTGGACCGCAGGCTAAGCCTATTGGAATAACAAAATTGGGTCAAGGAAACAATGGATTAGATAAACAAGAGGGTGCTGTACAAAATAATGTATTTGGTTCATATTTGCACGGTCCGGTTTTGGCAAAAAGCCCAGTCTTTGCCGATGCACTCATCAAGAAAGCTATATATATATCTGGACAACAGCTAATTCTGGAACCGTTGGCGATCGATGATTTATCTATAAGAAGTGCTCATATCGCCGAGTCTCGAAAGAGATAATTGTTCAATATTCTAAAATTACAAAATATTGACTGAAAAAAAATCAATATATTGATACAATATATGTATGATTGAACAACTGTTTGGCTCAAAGACACGGGTAAAGCTATTGCAGCTATTTTATCAAAACCCAAATCGTTCGTACTATGTACGTGAGATTACTAGAAAAATAGATGAACAAATAAATTCTGTTCGTAGGGAGCTAGCAAATTTGTTAAGTATAGGGATTATTACATCCGACAGCTCGGACAATAAACTGTACTATGAGGTAAATCAAAAATATGAACATTATGATTCGCTTTTAGATATGTTTGGTGGGGATAAGCCAAAGAAGAAAAAAACAGTCAATAACAGTAACCCTGAGTCTAGTGATGTTGTAAACAGGGAGGAAAAACTGGCTGTTAATAAAACTACCGAACTCGAAAACATTGATAATCCTATACTGCAAGTTCTAAAAAAATCTGGTAATGTGCGTCTAGTGATTATCACTGGTCAATTTACCCTAGATGATCAGTCGGGTGTTGACGTTGTTGTGGTGGGTGATATAAATGCAACAAATCTTGACAATGCTATCAAAGAGCTAGAGGTTCAAGAAAAAAAGGAGCTTCGATATGCTACATTTGATGTGGATGAATTTATTTATCGTCGGCAGGTCAATGATAGGTTTGTTTCAGACATAGAGGTCGCTAAAAAAATTGTGCTAATAGATAAAGATAAACTTTTATAACAAAGGAGAGTATATGGACATCCAATATTTTGGTGGAAATTGTGTTAAATTGAGCAACAAAAAAGCTAGTATGGTGATTGATGATAATTTGGTTGAGCTTGGTTTAAAGACAAAAACACAAGATAATGATATTAGTTTATGTACCAGCAAAGACATAAAAACGAACAAGGGTCGGTTTTTGGTAGATGGTCCTGGTGAATATGAAGTGTCTGAGGTGTCTATAAAGGGGATTCCCGCTAGGGCTCACGTAGACGAAAAAGGCCAAAGAGCAACTATTTATTCGGTGCATTTTGATGGATTTTCAATAGCGATAGTTGGCCATATTTATCCTGAGCTATCAGATGAACAGGCCGAAAACATTGGCCTAGTAGATGTACTAATAATACCAGTTGGCGGTAATGGTTATACACTTGATGCTACAGGGGCAACAAAGATAGTAAAAAAACTTGATCCGAAAATAGTTATCCCGACACACTACGCCAATCCCAAATTGAATTATCCTGTACCACAAAATACGGTAGATGATTTTCTAAAAATATTAGGCATACAAGATATTAGCCCAGAGCCATTGATAAAACTAAAAGAAACAGATATTACGGACAAGCTTCAGGTTAAAATTCTAGAACTGGCATCAAATTAAATCACATATAAAATAACCCCATATCTGAGGGGTTATTTTATATATCTTTGCCAAACTCGGTCGAAATAGTTTAGAAGAGACAGTGATTTTGTGTAAGTCTAGTTAAGCTTCAGTCTAAGCTAAGCCCTTTTTTCGTAGTGTTCGTATAGCTTGAGTGCTGATTTTTACTTTTATTTTTTGACCATTGACTATCAAAGTCTTTTTTTGGAGATTTGGCTTCCAGGTCTTTTTAGTTTTACGCTGTGAAAAGCTAATATTGTGTCCAAATTTCTTTCCTTTTCCGTTTAGTTCGCAGATGTTCATGAAGGCTTCCTTTATTAATATAATTGTTATCAAATTCAACTGTTAATTTTACACTTTAAAGGGTAATAAATCAAGTTTAAATGATGATATACTAGTTTTTATGATTAGTTCAACAATATTAGCTATAGTTTTTGCATTGGTCTCGATAGCAATATCAATAACTTTTCATGAATTTATGCATGGATATGTCAGTAAACTGTTAGGTGATACAACTGCCGAAGATTCAGGCCGGCTTAGCTTGAACCCTATAAAACATATCGATCCATTTGCGACAGTTATTTTGCCGATAGCATTAATGCTAATGGGCTTACCGCCATTTGGCGCAGCTAAGCCGGTACCAGTAGATTTTGCCAGGCTGAAATATGAAGAGTTTGGGGGTGCTTTGGTTGGAGTGGCTGGCCCACTTACCAATCTGGTTATGGCAATAGGTGTAGGATTTATTTTACGACTTTCGGGAAATAATTTAAATGATATAATTAGTGCCTTTCTCGAAGTTTTTGTTTCGATAAATATTGCTTTTTTTGTATTTAACATGATTCCATTTCCACCACTCGATGGTTCACGGGTCTTGTACGCTTTTGCGCCAGCACCTATCCAGCAGTTTATGCAAAGTATTGAAAGATTTGGCCTGCTAGCAATAGGGATATTTATATTAGTATTTATTCCACTTATTAGTCCTTTTTTACGGGCTGTGAATAACTGGATATTATTTCATATCACCGGAATGCCGATAAATTATTAATATTTTTGTAAAATTAGTCTATAATATAGACAGCCCGGTATCAAGCATTGATTTCTGAATAATCGCTTATTGGGAGCTCAATATTCGACAGGACTCAGGTCCTGAAATGAGAGCACCCACTTGGTTTCCAGCAGGAATCGAAACGGATATCGGGCTATTTTTGTGTCGTTTTATCGGGGTGTGGCGCAGTTGGTAGCGCGTACGGCTGGGGGCCGTGAGGTCGCAAGTTCAAGTCTTGTCACCCCGACCAATCAGGCTAATTTAATTTCAAAAAATTAGTTTTATAGATTTATTTTTTGTATCTATCTTTATCTTGCCACCGTTTGGAATAATAAACTGAGGGTCGGTATGGCCAAAGTCAAGATTTTGAATAATTGGTAGATTTGCGTTATATTGCCTGATAGAGTTTATAATTTCATTTCTTTGCCCATTTTTATATTGGGCCTTTTGTTCTGCAGAATATGGTATGTCGAATTCCCATGCTTTTGGCCGGCCAACAATCACAGCTTGTATTTTTCCATCATTAAACCAGCCTCTTTCGCCAAAACCTCTTAGTAGGTAGGCAACAATCCATGGCTCTGGCATAAACTCAGATGTTTCAATGAATAATACTATGCCATTTATATCTTTATCTTTTGGAAGATATTTTGAAGCGGTACATTGAAATATTAATGATTCAACACAACCGCCCCACAGAACACCCTCAATCGTACCATTGCCATCCCAATACAGGCCATCGTTCTTTTCCATAACTCTAGGCAATTTTAGATTAGCCTTGTCTGACCAATCTAGGCCAATATCATTGTATTTATCACTCGTGGCTACTTCGTATTCTTTGTCAAAAAATAATGCATTGTTGATTGAGTCTATTGTCATTGGGAACATTTCGACATTCATGGCTAGATTTGTCACAATTGCACAACTATAATAACTAGGTATCCCCAAGTTCCATAAAAAGTTGTGTATATGAGTATTGTCGCTATAGCCTAAAAACGGCTTAGGGTTATTGATAAATATATTTGGGTCAAGACACTTTATTAGTTGTAGTTGATCATCGCCACCTATAGACGCGAACACGGCTTTATTATTGGTTTCGGCAAAGGCATCCATGATATCTCTAGCCCTATTTTTGAGTGGTGCATTCATGATTCGTGTGGTTGGATATTCTTTTGGCTTAAGCCCAAATATATTTTGTAGTCGTTCCAGCCCTAGTTGAAAAGGGTGGGGGAATATTTGCGGTAGCCCATTGGATGGTGATATAACCGCAACCTGATTACCATGTTTTAGTTTCTGTAGTTTTACAAACTGCTTCATATGTAAGTATCATACACCTATCAAAAACTTGTAATATTATTTATGCTATAATTCAGCTATGTTAATATCTCATGATAGCGAAACGCCAGCAGATGGCCAACAGGTTATTACTGCTTGCGCATTTGTTCACCAACGTTTTGATGGGGTTGAGAAGGTATTTTTGCCAAAGCGTGCAGACACGAAGAAGTTTTTGCCTGGGGTTTATGAACTTATCGGTGGTCATATAGATTTTGCAGAAGACCCAGTTGACGGACTGCGCCGAGAAATAAAAGAAGAACTAGCTATGGATGTTGAAATAGGTGACCCTTTTTTTGTATTTACTTACACCAATACAGTAAAAGGTTCGCATTCAATTGAGGTTGTGTACTTTGCGCGTTTTATAGGCGATATTCAAAAAATCGCGCTAAATCCCGAAGATCACTCAGAGGCTGGATGGTTTGCCGAGGATGAACTTGTAAAAGCCATAACTCCCAGCAAAGGATTTGATGACATTGAATTTAAAGCAATTTTCAAAGGTTTTGCGTTACTGCGTGGTGGACTGCCTAGATTTTAAATTTGTTATAAAGCGATTTTAGTTTAGGGATGTTGGCCCTGTGTAGTATATTATAGCTATGGGCTTTATTGATAAAAACGATATTTCAGAAGTGATAGCAAAATGGGGAACGCCGGTTTTTGTTTATTCAGAACAGTCTATCGCAGACCAGGTCAACAAGGCATTGTCTATACAACCACCATTTGGTCTAACTGTTCGCTATGCAATGAAAGCTAACCCAACGAGAGCTATTATAAAATATATATATAGCCAAGGCGTTAAGATAGATGCTAGCTCGGGATATGAAGCTGATCGTGCATTACTTGCAGGTGTTAAGCCTGAGGATATTTCTATAACATCACAAGAATTACCAAAAAATCTAAAGCTACTTGTTGAACAGGGTGTATGGTTTAATGCTTGTTCACTGTATCAGCTAGAAGAATTTGGCAAAATATTCAATGGACATCGGGTTGGTGTGCGAATAAACCCTGGCCAGGGATCGGGATATTCAAACAAGGCAAAAGTAGGCGGTCCATCGGCCAGTTTCGGTATATGGCATGAATATATAGATGAAATAAAAGATATCGCTCAAAAATATAAGTTAAATGTAACTACTATACATACACATATAGGCACCGGTAGCGACCCGGACGTATGGCTAAAAGTTGTAAATAAAACAATAGCTTTGGTTAATGATTTTGATAATGTTGATACTATTGATTTGGGTGGTGGTTACAAAGTAGCTCGTATGTCAAATGAGCAAGCAACAGACCTGCAAGCAATTGGCAAAATAGCATCTACTAGAATACAAGACTATTACAAAAAAACTGGCCGAAAACTCAAGCTAGAAATAGAGCCTGGCAACTACCTTGTTGCTAATAGCGCTTATTTGATTACATCTGTTATTGATATTGTTGATACGGGAAGAGATGGCTACAAGTTTATCAAAGTTGATACTGGCATGAACGATATTTTGCGACCTAGCCTATACGGGGCTCAACACCCGATAGATGTTATCAATAACACCATTAGAATGGGTAACTTTGTAGTGGTTGGACACTGCTGTGAGTCGGGTGATATATTGACAACAACACCTGGTAAACCAGAAGAGCTGTCAACTCGAAAGCTAAATATTCCTGCCATTGGTGATCCACTTATTATTGGTGGTGTAGGAGCGTATTGTACTGCCATGAATGCCAGGAACTACAATTCATTTCCTGCATGCACACAGGTTATTAAAACTGCAGATGGCTCATATATTCCAATAACAAGAGCTGAGTCGGTAGATGATATTGTGTCATTAGAGATTTGAAAAACAATAATGAAAAGACTAAAATTTACCGAAAATCAGATTCAGCCAATTTTGGATAGAAAGATATTTAGAACATGGCGGCTTGAAGATGATAAAGATTTGAGTTTGGGCGATAGAATAGAACTGGTTAATACAAAAAATGGTTCAACTTTTGCTTGGGCAGATGTAGAAGAAATTACAACTAAATACATTAAAGACCTTGATAATAGTGATAAAGAAGGCCATCAAAAGTTTCAATCAGACGAAGAAATGTATCATTTGTTTGAGACTTTTTATGGCCACAGGATCGGACCACAAACGCCAGTTAAGGTTATAAAGTTTAGCCTAATAGATAAACAGTTGTCTGTTAATGGTGTAACAAACACTACTAAATACAAGGATATAAAATTATTTTCCGATGGAGGATCTAGAGGTAACCCAGGCCCATCTGCAGGTGGATATATTATCTATGATAAAGATGACAACATACTGTATAGTGGAGGAGAATATCTAGGTATAACTACCAACAATCAAGCAGAGTATCATGCTGTCAAAATGGGGTTAAAAAAATGTTTGGAATACCAACCGAGTGTTGTTAAAGTTTATATGGACAGTCTACTTGTTGTTAATCAATTGAACACAATATATAAAATCACAAATCGGGACCTGTGGCCGATCCATACTGAAATCAGAAAAATTTGCCAGTCAATATCTAAAGTTAGTTTTATACATATTCCGCGTGAAATGAATAAATTAGCCGATGCTGAAGTAAACAGAATATTGGATCTGAATAAATAAATATAATTTTGTTATAATACTAAATGTCAGATTATCGACTGATCGCCCCTCACTATGTTTATAGAAAAATATTTTTCTATAAACATAGTGAGGGGAGGAAAGTCCGGGCAACATAGGGCATGACAGTTGCTAACGGCAACCAAGGGAGACCTTAGGGAAAGTGCCACAGAAACAATACCACCCCTCACCACTATTATGTCTAAATATTTAGACATAATAGTGGTGAGGGGTAAGGGTGAAATGAGTAGGGTAAGAGCCTACAGTTTGTATGGGTGACTATACAAAGAGGTAAACCCTGTCTGTTGCAAGGAGTAGATTTTTGCCGTAAGGCTAGTGACCCGCTATAGTCTACATTACTAACACTGCTTGAGTTTTGTAGCAATACAAAGCCTAGATAGATGATCAGATAATACAGAACCCGGCTTATAGATAGTCTGACATTAAAATAGCCCCAATACTGGGGCTATTTTAATGTCAGACGAGTCCGCGTTATTTGCTAGAAACTTTGACTATTTGTTCAAAGGCCTTTGGTTCGTTGACGGCTAATTCGGCTAATATTTTTCTATCTAGTTCGACTTTGGCTACTTTTAGGCTATTTATCAGGCGACTGTAGGTTGTGCCATTTAGCCGAGCGGCTGCATTGATACGAGTGTTCCAAAGACTTCTAAAACTGCGTTTGCGGTTTTTTCGGTCTCTGGTTGCGTACTGTAAAGCTTTAACTAAACCTTGGCGTCCCATTTTGATACTGCGCCGTCGTGAATGGGTCATTCCCTTAGTAGCTTTACGTACTTTGAGGTGCTTTAGGTGAGATGTATGGCCTCGTTTAACTCGCATTTTATACTCCTAGCTTTCGTTTGATATTAATCTTTTGTTTACCAACGATTTGTTTCAACCCAGACAATGTACGCTTACGTGATTTGCTTTTCTTTTCAAGGAAATGGGTTCCACCGTTTTTTCTAAATAGGGTTTTACCTGTTTTTGTTATTTTGACGCGGTCTTTTGTACCACTATGACTTTTTAACTTTGGCATTGTTACTCCTTATTACAACACTTAACTGTCTACCGGCAAATTGTGGAGATTGATCTGTAACGATATTTTCTCCTAATTTTTCGATAATTTTATCCATCAATTTGTTTCCAAGCTCTTTATGGGCAAGCTCACGTCCCCGGTATACAACACTGATTCGGACTTTGTCGCCATCATCCAAAAACGAGCTTACTTTTTTTAGCTTAACACCCATGTCATGCTCGCTAATTTTTAGCCCAAAACGCATTTGTTTTAGTTCACTGGGCTTAGTATTTCGCTTGTTTTTTTGCAGTTGTTTTGTGCGTTGGTAGTTGAATTTTCCCCAATTCACAATTTTGGCTACTGGTGGATTTGCTTCTGGTGATATTTCAACAAGGTCTAGATCGGCATCTTGGGCTGCTTTAAGCGCCTCTGCTTTTGTTAAGATACCTAGCTGGTTACCATCTTGGTCTATCACGCGCATTTCGGTTGCTCTAATTGCTCCGTTGAGACGTGTGTACTTATTGATGAATATTTCTCCTTTTTCAGGTGAAAAGTATAACAGAAGTAACAACAGTGGTCAACTTGATTTATTAAAGTAATGTATTTTTAGCACGATATTGTAATGCTTCGGCAATATGTTCAGTATTAATTGTTTGGCTTTCATCTATATCGGCTATAGTTCGAGCCACTCTTATTGTTCTCATGTAGGCTCGAGCAGAGAGGTCCATTTTTTGAGCAGCTGATATTAGCAATTGTTCGGCGTCTTTATCTAGATTAGCCAGCTTTTTTAGGTTTTTATCGTCTAGAAATGAGTTAAGCGCAATGCCTTGTCTATTGTTTTGGGTTTGGCGTGTTTTCGTCACTATATCTATGTATTTATCAGATACGGCTTGCTGATTTGTGTTCATTAGTGACTTATGTTCAACTTCGTTGACATCGATAAATATGTCAATTCTATCCATGATTGGTCCAGATAGTTTTTTTTGGTAGCGTTGAATATCGGCAGCGCTACAGGTGCATGTGTGGGTAGAATTGTAATAACCGCACGGGCACGGATTGCTAGTGGCTATTAGTATAAATCTGGCTGGAAATGTTGCCGTACGTTGGGCTCGAGCTATTGTGATTGTTCTATCCTCAAGTGGTTGACGTAGTGATTCAATAGCAGTCCTACTAAACTCAGGTAGTTCATCTAAAAATAATACACCGTTGTGGGCTAGGCTAATCTCTCCTGGTCTGAGCATGTGTCCACCGCCCATTATTGAAACATCGCTTGCACTGTGATGTGGTGTTCTTAGTGGTGGCAAGGATATTATTTGATCATTTTTGCTGACAGCAAGGCTGTGGATATGGGTAGTTTCTAGTGTTTGAAGTCTGCTGAGTGGGGGAAGTATCCCAGTAAAAGCCTTGGCGAGCATTGATTTTCCAGTGCCGGGCGGACCGCTCAATAGAATATTGTGTCCACCACTGGCTGCTATGATAAGTGCACGTTTGGCTGATTCTTGACCAATTATTTCAGAGAAATCAATATATTTTTGAGTTTGACTTGGTGTGACTGGAGTTCTATTTACGGGTTTACTATTTATTTTTGAGTTCAATAATGCTTCATCATTCAACAAAGCAACCACTTCTTTTAGGCTACTGACACACACTATTCTTCCTGTTGTGTTTACTAATTCAGCTTGTTTGCTGTTGCCACTAGGTAAAAATATTGGCCCTGAGGTTTCCTTTAAGCCAGATATTATTTTGCCTATTGCGCCACTAACCGGACGAATTTGGCCCTCTAGGCCAAGCTCTCCAATAAATGAAAACTTTGAAATATCATGTTTTATTTGGCTGTCGGCAGCTAATATTGAAATGGCAATAGCAAGATCTAAACTAGAGGTGTCTTTTGGTAGGTCAGCAGGGGCTAAGTTGATAACTATGCGACCTTTGGGAAAATTAAAGTTACTATTTTTTATAGTAGCCCTAATACGTTCTTTTGATTCATCGACTGCCTTTGTAGCCATGCCAACTATACTGATACTGGGCAACCCGCGACTTAGGCTACATTCAACGGTTATTAAACAACCACTAAGTCCATTGTTGATAAATGAATAGGTAGCCATAAGTATATATTACTATAAATTTCTATGTAATAAAAAAGTACCGTTACCAAGCTGCGATATGATAACGGTACTATAAGTTTTTCGTTTTTGTTTAAACTTGGCTTTTTGGCAAAAACATCCTGCGATGAAATGTCTTTGCTACCTTTGTTTTATATTTTGAGCACTTTATTTGTTCAGTGCTAAATATATAGTAATCGATAACCAAAAGCATTGTCAATACTTTTTTGTAATATTTATGCACCTATTTATTTTTTAGATTATTGCTATAACTATAGCTAAACAAGTGGAGCATCTAGAGTGTTTTTGGTTTTATTGTCAGCTTTATGTTTTGTTCGCCAGTAATAGGTCAGGGCTAAGTAGACGATAAACACACAGATCCACAGGGTAGGGTACGACATGGTTAGTAGGTTGTAAGTTTTTAGGGTGATTAATATAAGGCTGAGCTTTAATATAAGTAAATAATAACTAGGCAAAGATTCAGAGTATGGATCATTTTTGGTTTTTCGGATCGTGGGCAAAAATGATATTATTTCTGCCAATGTTAGTATTGCCAAAGAAATTACAGGTCGAGCACTAAAGATTATGTAAAATAATATTCCGACTACCGCGCCAGCAAGACATAGTTTGCCTATCAATACAATATCTTTGGTGGCATATCGAAAACAATAGAATAGTATTTTGCATCTATAATGCTACCAATGATCATAGGTATTGCACCAGCCCCAGCTCCACCATCAACTTGAATGTAAGCCACCACTACTGTTATAAGAAAAATACTTATCCAAGTATATAAATGGGGTTTATTTTTTTACCTCTAAACATATCTATTAAGTATGGGATATATGCTGTTAGTGCCAACGTGATCGCGTCAACAGTGGCTATGATTTTTATAATTTCCATATATTTAAGTATATTCTATGGACGATATTTATTTACAAATATATACATATTGTACTCACTATATAAACACAGAATTCATAATATGTTGTATGAAACACAATAATTTAATATATTAATTTTACATCTTAAAATTGTATATAATACTACAATAAGTGTTGACAAAAAGTAATGTGCATGCTATTCTGGTTTCAGTAAGTTATGAATATAAAAACACTTACAAAAACAATATAAATATTGGATATCGCCCTCTTGGCCTAATCGCCCGGAGAGCGGTCAGTCGGATGCTCCGCAAGGATCTAGCAAGCGCCATAGAAGTAATTTATAGTGGGCGGTTTTGTTAGCCTTCGGAGCTCTCCTAGTTAGATTTTTTGGTTTCAAGCACCATGGCGTACGTCAGGTGCTTGTTTTTTAATGTTATAACGGATATGTTAAATGTATGATTGGATTAATTTAAATTGAAAAAAAATATTATATTTTTCGTACTCAGTTTGTGTGCGGTTTGGGTGTATGCATCGTTGTTTAATCCTTTAACTGAAAATATGTATATAACCATCGGTATGATGTTTTTATTGTATTTCATATTTTTTCAAATATTCTATCTCTGTTTAGGTGTTGTTAATAAGCAATATTCAAAACTAAAACTGTTAATATATTCTATGGTTATTAGCGTAGTGCCTGTTTATCTAATTGCTCTAAACTCACTTAGCAGGTTGAGTATTTTGGATGTATTGTTTTCATTGATAGCGATTTCTGTAGTCTGTTGGTATGTTGGTAAAACTGTTAAATAGCGTGCAGTGACAACAAAATGAAAAAAGTGACAATAATTTAACATAAGCCTTGTATTATTTGATATACTAACCTCTGATGGATAATCAACCAAATACAAATAGACTCGATCAGCTACCTAGGCCAGAATCTATGCCTGTTATTGATACTAATATAGAAACAGGTGTAGGCGGTCAAGAAAGTGCCCCCTCACCAGCTGGTGAAAGAGTTAGTCAAGCAATGAGTGCTGTTGCGCAAATTCAACAAGCGAACCCAGTCGTTGTGCCCGTTACCCAGCCAACAACTACATCATCACAAGCCGTTCAATCACAGCAAGATGACAATACTATTGTGGCAGAAGATAAAGATGTCATAGAAAAGATATGGATAGCGAAAGCAAAAAAGATTATTGATGCTACAAAAGATGATCCTAAAAAAAGATCAGATGAATTTTTGAAAATGCGCCGAGAATATTTATTAAAAAGATACGGCAAAGATTTGGTTTCCCCAGATGAAAACATGTAAGATTTTAATATTTGTGGATGTATCAAAATGTTAGCGGCAGCAATACCGGTATTGTTTATTTTGTTGTGCGTAGTTGGTATAGTGGGTTTTTATATTTTCTGGAAAACAAGAAAAATCTTACGCGAAGCAAAGAACTACGAACGTGGCTTAAAAATGGTTCCACTACTGATACATCTACCTCCAAGTAGTGATGATGTAGAGGCGGGGAGTCGGGATCACCGAGATATTGCTGACGAGAATATATCAAAAGCTAGCAACCTATACAGCATACTCGCCAGTACAATAGCTAAGGGTTTTAAGAGTAAGATATATGGTCAGAAACATATCAGTCTTGAAATAATTGCATATAACGGAAAAGTTCAATTTTTTACTGCAGTTCCTATCACTCTCGTGCCTGTAGTTGAACAAGCGATATTGGGGGCATATTCGAGTGCTAGGCTGGAAGAGGTTGCTGAACACAATATATTTAGCTCTATTGGTAAATTGAGTGGTACTATCGGCGGTGAGTTTGTCCTAAAAGAATCTTACACTAAACCGATTGCAACCTATCAAGATTTGAAGCGGGACACTATGCAGGCTTTGTTAAATTCATTGTCTAAATTGGAAAAGGAAGATGGGGTTGGTATACAGATACTTATTAGGCCAGCAAAGGAAAGTTGGACTAGAAAATCAAAAGATGAAGCATCAAGGTTGCGCGAAGGAAAGAAAAAAAGAACTGGTATAGATATGGTTCTATGGGGCATCAAAGAGCTTTTTGTGGCAGTTGCAAAAGCCCCCGACCCGAATGAGCAAAAAGGTCTAAATGATGACAATAAGCCGGTTTCTGGGCTTGACCAGGCTTTAGCTGAGGCTATCGAGGAAAAGACGAAAAGTCCAGGCTTTGAAACCCTGATAAGAGTAGTAGCCTCGTCCAACATTTCACATAAATCACAAGTTACCCTAAGTGCTATCACCTCGACTTTTGCGTTGTTTGATGCACCTGGAAAAAATGGGTTTAAGTTTGTTCCTGCGCGTAATATCGAAAGTTTTGTGACGTCATATATACTACGTTTTTTCCCAGCTGAACAAAAAAGTAACATCTTAAATTCAGTCGAATTAGCAACGTTGTATCATTTACCTGATTCATCAATTGTGCCAACTACCCAGCTGGAAAGACAGCGCTCAAAACAGGTTGATGGACCTCGTCAAACATTTGATGAAACTGATCTTTTGTTGGGTTATAACGTGTTTAGAGGGATCAAAAAGCCTATTCGACTCAGTGTCAATGATAGACGTCGTCACACTTATATTATTGGTGAAACTGGTACCGGTAAGTCGACTTTTCTAGAAAACTTTGCTTTGCAGGATATAATTGCTGGTCGTGGTTTTGCGTTTGTTGATCCACATGGTGATGTTGTCGATAAATTATTGGGTATGATCCCAAAAGAACGAACCGAAGATGTTATATATTTCAATCCTTCGGATATGGAGTTTCCTTTTGGCTTGAATTTGTTTGATTTCAAGCGCGAAGAGGAAAAAGACTTTTTGATACAAGAAACGATCAATATAATGTATTCATTATATGATCCAAATAGACAGGGTATGATTGGTGCGAGGTTTGAACAAATTTTTCGTAACAGCGCTTTGCTTCTAATGTCTGATCCTGCTGGTGGGACATTTATTGATATACCTAAAACACTAGTTGATCCGGATTATGTTAAACAAAAATTAAAATATGTAAAAGATCAAAATTTATTGGATTATTGGACCAAAGAATGGCCTGCAGCTCAAAGATCTAACGATGCTGGTGAAGTAACAAGTTGGGTTGCAAGTAAGTTTGGAGCTTTTTTGTCAAACACTATGATGCGCAATATTATTGGACAGAACAAAAGTTCGTTTGACATGCGAGAGATCATGGATAGCGGAAAAATATTGTTAGTTAATCTGAGCAAAGGTTTAACGGGCGAACTAAATGCTAAATTGTTGGGTATGATATTTGTGATGAAGTTTCAGGCTGCGGCTATGAGTCGTGCAGACACACCCGAGCCCGAGCGTAAAGATTTTAGTTTGTTTGTGGATGAGTTTCAGAACTTTTCAACTGATTCATTTGCTTCGATATTGTCTGAAGCTAGAAAATATCGACTTAACCTAGTTGTTGCTAACCAGTATATTGGCCAGCTATCAGATGATATACGTGACGCTGTGTTGGGTAACGTTGGTACTGCTATTGCTTTTAGGGTTGGCCAAGGAACAGATGAGGTAATGGCTAAATATATGAAACCAATATTTGATGAGGAAGATCTGCGTCAAATACCAAACTTTAACTGTGCTATTCGAACTCAGATAGGCGGTATTCCAACACAACCGTTTAGTATGGCTGGTTTGCCACCACTGGGTAACTATAATGAGCAGTTGGCAGATGCGATAAAACAGTTGTCAGGTGCGAAGTTTGGGAAACCAAGGGCCGAGGTGGAAAAAGAAATATTTGCCAGACTCAAGACTGAAGCGCCAGCTAAACCGGCTTTTGGGGCTGGCGCATCACCGTTTGGAGCTAAGCCTGGGTTATCTACTGGGCCGGGTGCTATTGGTGCGACTAATCCTGCTAGCTTAAAGCCTAGTGCGCCACCATCGTTTCTTGATGATTGGCTAGCTAAACGTAAACAAGGAACAGCTAGTTCAACACCTCAACCTATAGGGACTGGTCCAGTTAACCCATTTTCAACAACTCCAAAAGCACCATCAACGCCGTTTGGCCCACCTTCGGCAACTAGTCCTTTTGGGGCACCAAGCAACCCTACACAGCCAGTTATTCAAAGCACACCAAACAACATAAACCCTGTCCCTAGTCAGCCATTTCCAAATAGTTTACCTAGTGCTCAGCCACCGGTTAGTAATTTGCCGCTTGGACAAGCTCAACCGGCAAATTTTGGAGCCAATAGCGTTGCTGGCAATCCATATCAAGCTCAGACAAATATGTTTAAGCCTGGTGTGATGCAGGGTCAACCAGGGCAGGTCAATGATCAGAATCAGTATCCAAGCGCCGTATCACTACCACCAAGCAGTAGTGTAAATATGAATACTCAAAATATAAATAACACTCAAACGGCCACTGAGCCAGCTGGTATGTCAAGTTTTTCACCACCATCAGCCTATCAGTCAGGAGCTAGCTTTCAGACGGCACAGTCAAACAGTACCAACCAAGTTTCACAACAGGCTGATGGTCAGTCAGGGGTGGGAAACAACAATAACCCAACGTCATTTCAACAACAATCAAATCAACCCAATGTTTCAGTAAGTCAAGCGATCAATGCAGTACCGGTTTATCAACCGCCTGGGGCTGTTGATGTAACGAAAAATAAATCGACTGAAAGTTATCAAAATAACAACAATGATGACATAGTCATTGATCAAGAGGGAAACTTTAAGATAAAACATTAACTCGACATACAACCTCGTTTCGAGCTGAGTTAGATTGGATGAGCCAGGGATTTGCGTAAGCTGGGATTAAGATAAAGGCTGTTGCCATGGCTAGCAATCACTATACTTGAGAGATCTTTGACGATGACGTATAATAATAGACAATAAAACAATTAATTAACGGATATGAGGGTTATGGCTAAACAAAAAACTGATGCATCATCGTATGACGCAACACAAATTCAGGTACTTGAAGGTTTAGAGCCGGTTCGAAAACGACCAGGTATGTATATTGGTGGGACGGGTCGTGAGGGCTTGCATCATTTGGTAAAAGAGATTGCAGATAATTCTATTGATGAGGCTATTGCGGGCCATGCTACACATGTAGATGTTCGAATGCTAGCCGATGGTGGTATTACGGTATCTGACAATGGCCGTGGAATACCTGTAGATATACATCCTAAAACAGGCAAGAGTACGCTTGAGACGGTACTGACTATCTTGCACGCTGGTGGTAAGTTTGGTGGTGGTGGATATAAAGTATCGAGTGGTTTGCACGGTGTGGGTATAAGTGTCGTTAATGCTTTATCAAATAAATTGGTTGCCGAGGTTAGATTAAATGGAAACATCTATCGCCAATCTTTTGCCAAAGGTGTTCCGACATCTGAGATAGAAATTGTTGGCAAGTCGACCGAAACTGGCACTACAATATCTTTTTGGCCAGATGACACAATATTTCAGGCTACTGATTTTGATTATGATTGGGTGGTTGATTATTTAAGACACCAGGCCTATTTAACTAAAGGTATTAAAACTTATGTATTTGATGAAAGAACTAACAATGAATACACTTTCTATTTTGAGGGTGGCATACAAAGCTACGTAAGGCATCTCAATATTGGAAAAGATACTGTCGGCGATAGTGTTTTTTATGTTGAGAAACAGATAGATGATGTTATGGTTGAGGTGTCATTGCAATATAATGATAGCTTCAATGAAACCGTCAAGGCATTTGCGAATAATGTTTACAACCCTGATGGTGGTACTCATCTAGTTGGTTTTAGAACTGCTCTGACAAGAGTTGTTAATGATTACGCTAGAAAAAGCGGATTGCTAAAAGAAAAAGAAGATAATTTGACTGGTGAAGATTGTCGTGAAGGATTGACTTGTGTGATATTGGTTAAAATACCAGATCCTCAGTTTGAGGGACAGACAAAAAACAAACTTGGCAACCCAGAACTTCGGGGCTATGTTGACAAAGTTATGTCAGAATATTTTTCATATTATTTAGAAGAAAACCCAGCTGTTGCCAAGGGTATAATAGGCAAGGCTTTACTCGCATCACGGGCTAGAAAAGCTGCCCGAGCTGCTAGGGATAATATTATTCGTAAGGGTGTTTTGGACGGTGCTTCGATGCCCGGTAAACTATCTGATTGTTCTAGCCGTGACCCAAGCAACTCTGAACTATATATAGTCGAGGGAGATTCGGCTGGCGGTTCGGCTAAAAGTGGTCGTGACAGTAAAACTCAAGCTATATTGCCACTGCGTGGTAAGGTGCTAAATGTCGAACGAGCTAGGTTGGATAAAATGTTAGCCAACAATGAAATCGTTAGTTTGATCAAAGCACTTGGGGTTGGTATAGACGAGCAGTTTCATATTGATGGGCTTCGGTATCACCGAATAATAATCATGACCGATGCTGATGTCGATGGTAGCCATATATCAACACTTCTTATGACATTTTTCTTCCGATATATGCGTGAAGTAGTCGATGGTGGACACATATATCTAGCAAAGCCACCTCTGTTTTTGATACGAGTTGGCACAAAGAAGTACTATGCCTATAGTGATGAAGAGAGAGATGAAATAATAGATAAGTTAATCGCTGAAAGAATTGAACGTGGGATAGGTGTCGATACAACTGATGATCGCACAAAGCAGGCTGGTGTTACGATGTTACAGCGTTACAAAGGTTTGGGTGAAATGGATGCTGATCAGTTATGGGAAACAACTATGAATCCTGAAAACAGAGTTTTGGTTCAGGTGAGGATAGAAGACGCCGAAAAAGCAGACCTTATTTTTACTAAGCTTATGGGCGAAGAGGTCGAACTTCGTAAAAATTTCATACAGAGTCGTGCAAAATTTGTTAAAACAGAAGATTTGGATATTTAGTATATGGATAATGAAAACAATACACCAGTAGAAGGCGAAATTATATCAAAACAGACACATTCACGTACTTTAGAAGATAGGACTGTTGAGAATGTCATGGAGGATAGCTTCCTAAGATATTCAATGAGTGTCATTATTGACAGGGCCTTGCCAGACGTACGTGACGGTATGAAGCCGGTTCACCGACGTATTTTGTATACCATGGGTGAGCAGGGCTTGAGGCCTGGTGGGAAATTTGCCAAATCGGCTCGTATTGCCGGTGAGGTTATGGGTAAATATCACCCTCATGGTGACTCATCTATATATGACTCGATGGTCCGTTTGGCTCAAGACTGGGTGATGCGATACCCACTAGTTCAGGGGCAGGGTAACTTTGGATCGATGGACGGTGACCCTGCAGCTGCAAGTCGATATACTGAAGCAAGACTAGGCAGGCCTGGTAATGAACTTTTGTCAGACTTAGATAAAGACACGGTGGATTTTCGTGATAACTATGACGGTTCAGAGCGCGAACCTTCGGTTTTGCCAGCAAAACTACCAAACTTATTGTTGAACGGCCAAATAGGTATTGCTGTTGGTATGGCTACATCTATACCACCACACAATTTATCAGAGGTTGTTGATGCTACTATTCATTTGATTGATAACCCAGATGCAACCATTGATGATTTGTTGAAATACGTCAAAGGTCCGGATTTTCCAACTGGTGGAATTATATTCGGACAAGACAGCCTAAGAAATGCTTACTCAACTGGTCGTGGTGGAATAGTTGTAAGGGGTGTGGCAAACATTGAAGAGCGTGGAGCAAAAAAAGGTTTGCACCGGATTGTGATTAGTGAAGTGCCATATGGTTTAAACAAGGCTACACTTTTAGAAAAGATCGCTGATTTGGTAAAAGAAAAGAAAATAGTCGGCATATCAGATTTGCGTGATGAAAGCGCTAGAGGTGTTGTGAAGGTAGTCGTTGATTTAAAAAAAGATGCCTATCCAAAAAAAGTACTCAACCAGCTGTATAAGCTAACATTGCTGCAGACTTCATTTCATTTTAATATGCTAGCACTTATTGATGGGATACAGCCAAGGGTATTGGGTTTGACTGATATATTGCAGGAGTTCATTAAACATCGACAGGTTGTTGTTAGACGACGAACTCAATATGAATTGTCAAAAGCAGAGGCCAGGGCTCACATATTAGAGGGCTTAACTATTGCGCTTGATCATATTGACGAAGTTATTGCTACTATTCGAGCTAGTGAAACCACAGAAGAAGCTCAGACGAACTTGATAAACAAGTTTAAATTGACTGAGATCCAAGCCAAGGCAATATTGGCTATGCAGCTTAGATCACTTGCTGGGCTGGAGCGAAAGAAGATTGAAGACGAGTTAGCTGAACTAAAAAAGTTGATAGCTGAATTGTTGGCTATATTGGGTGATGAGGCTAGGATATTGAACATAATAAAAGAAGAACTAACTGAACTACGGGCAAAGTATGGTGATGATCGTCGAACAAAAGTTATACCCCAAGAATTGGGTAAGTTTAGTGACGAAGAATTGATTCCTGACGAACAGATTGTTGTTACTCTTACATCGGCTAACTATATAAAACGAAGCCCAGAAGCTGAATACAAAAAACAGAATCGTGGTGGCAAAGGCCGAAGGGGTATGGCCACAAGAGAAGAGGATATCATTGATCATGTTGTGATAGCGTCAACACATGACTATTTGCTATTTTTCACCAACAAAGGTCGTGTCTTTAGATTGAAGGCCTATGAAATACCGACGACCGGGCTTAATGCTAAG
>CAYQBK010000078.1:0-5097 GCA_964415715.1 uncultured Candidatus Saccharibacteria bacterium | reverse complement strand
CACCGCCACTATTGACTATTTGCCGTGCAAGCCCCATATGGCTTCTAGGATAGATGTTTTTGAAGCCAGCTGGTAAAACCGCTATTGTGGGCGTTCCGGCGTCTAGAGCGGCCTGGTGTGCGATAGAATCAATGCCTAGCGCCAGGCCACTGACGATTATCACCCCCCTAGCCCCTAGTGCATTGACAAAATATTTGGTAGTTTCCCGGCCGTAGTCAGTAGTTTTGCGACTACCCACTATCGCTACTGCGGGCCTATCCTTTAGTGACTCCCAAAGCTTGGTGTCACCACTGATATATAGTCTTTGAGGTGGTTTGTGTAGAGCCTGTAGCCGAGCCGGATATTTTGGGTCTGTTAGAGTTAGTATATTCATAAGCGTAATGTATTTAAATAATAGTGTTGACAATAAATATAATAAGTGCTATTATGTGTTGTGTAAGTGTTAACAGAGTTTACACTTTATGCACCTTTTACCCCCAAATTCTAACACTATGTTAGTAGAGTTAGATAGTTTTAGAACGTGCATTTTTCGTTGTTACCCTCCACGATATTTTGCGATTACCACTATATTATACTGGTAGACATGCGTTCTAAAACTTACTAACGCCTTTAACCTAAAGCTCAACCCCTCGAGATATATGTGAGGTGGAAATCACGAAGCGTGGGAATATCTCCCAGGGTTGAAGGCTGAAATGAGCCTACAGCGGTGCCCACCCCCTCTGTAGGCTCATTTTTGTTTGTACTATATAGCGTTACTTGGTGTTTGGCTGAACAATTCCGTTGATCGATAGAGTGGGGCTACCAGTCGGCCGATTTGATTGTTTTAGGATAGGTAATTTTGAGTTGGCAGAATTGATAATAGGCTGAACAAATTTACAGTTGTTGATAGAGATATTTCCACTGACAGGATTTTTGCTAGCTGATCTGTCTGTGTCGGCATAAAACACAAGTCCACGACCATTGACTGTTGCCTTTTCGTGTGGGTCCAATTGATTGTAAAAGGCTTGGTTTACCCCCGAAGTACAATTGTCTATTGTGATACTGATTGGCGGCGTTGTGTTATTTAGATTGCCAAATACCAGGTTAATACCCCCACCCGCATTATCAGTAAACTGGGTTTTGTTTATTTTGATGTTTGTGAGTGGTTCGTTGGCAAAGTTTGGTTCAAAGTCTATACCAGCCCATGGCCCGACATTGATTTTATTACTAGGCCAATAGGCTTTGTTAGGAGTGTTTTTTTCGTTTAGGGATTTAGCTATGCCTTTTTTCTTGGTATCGGTAATCTTTGCATTAGTGTGAGTGAAGGTAGAGTTTGACAAGGATAGACCATTCACGTTACCTAGTGAAATGCCATTGCGGGCTACGTTATAGACGTAGACGTTATCTATAGTGATGTTTTCGTTGTGGGTGGCTGATTTGTCTTTTGGATAGGTTCCAATAGTGATGCCGTCACCAGCTGTACCATCAATGGCTATATTTTTGATGGAGCTATTTTTAGCTCCTCTAAAAACAACTCCTGCCCTAAACTCTGAAGAGGCCCATCTTTCGAATATTCCTCCCTCGGGCCAGGCTATTTTTTCATTGTTTGAGCCACGATTATAATCCCATTTTGGTGCGTAGTCATCACGGACCATCTTGATCGTAGAGCCTGCGCCACCTTCGATATGGACATTGTTGTTGGCATTTGTTACATTGATAACTCCTCTGGCATTTGGATAGCCCGCTTTCGCTTGGATAATCGCTCCGTTGGCGAGAAGTAGCTTAACATTACTACGGGTAACCATTATGGGGTTAACTAGCCAAGGCACCACTGTCTCCTTGCCCTTTTTCTCGGATGTAACGAGTTTGGGGAAGACTATCGTGTCATATTTTGTGTCGTTAACTATTTTGTTCAGATAGGCCGAGGAAGCTTTTGTTTCATCTATTTTATTTTTTTTATCATATAAGCCATTAGTGTCATTTTTGATGGCTGTATAGTCGCTAGCTGTTAGGGTGTATATTTTACCGTTTGGCACTGTGCCGGTGACCGGATTAATAACAGCAGGCGGGGTTGTGGTTACTGGAGGTTCTGTTACTACTGGCGGGGTTGTTGGTGGCTTGGTAGCGATCGGTTCTGACTCGATAAAATAGCCATAAGCATCGATGATTACATTTGAACTACCGCTACTATTGTGCACTGATATCTCACCAGTACTGCTAGGTATGACTGTAGAAGAGTTATTGGCTAGATAGTGTGGTATAAAGTTTAAGATCGATGTCTCGGGCAAAGGTGATCCTGCTTGCCAAGCCCGCAAATGTCCAGCACTGGTTTGGTCGCTGACGCCGATATTGGTTACAACCGCTTTGGCATTGGTTGGAATGTTATTTGTCCCGGCTATTTTGAAGTTTCTGACTTCGGCTGGATTAAGTGGTTTTTTGCTTCCACCTGTGTTGGTTCTAGTATCAACCAGTCTAGTTGGTTGGATAGCGACATATCGACTACCGGGCATAGTCTGAGCCTGGCCTGATGTTGTTTGAGCGTAGAAACCCAAGCCATCAATACTAATATCTACTGGGCTATTGTTGTTGTTGAGTAGTTTAACTTTGCCATCGGGGCTTAGGTTAGTTGTTATTTCATTGGCACTGCTTGAGCCAGCTGGATAGGCGATACTACCAACCAATGGTTTTACTTGGTCAGCTGGCCAGACCAATAGCTGGCCAGCAGTCTTTGGTGCTATAGTGGTTATATTGATAGTTGCGACTTTGGTTTTGGCACCTAGAAAGGTGTCAGCAATATTACCGCGATTTGTTATTTGGATGTCGATAGTGCCGTTGGCAGGTATTTGAGCTTTGGAAACACCGACACCGCTTCTGGTGTCAGCTATTCTAGATGGATTGACTGGTATAAAATGCAAACCGTTGGGCCCCGTTGGAGCTGAGTAATAGCCGATAACGTCAAAATAGTATGGATTGGTATTGTTGGAATAGCTAAATATTTTTATCTTTCCAGTCGAGCTAGGTAGAATATTTAGAGTATTGGTTACAGTTGAACCGCCACCTGTAAAGACAAGGTTGCTGGTGGTGGGTTTTGGGCCATCTGCAGGATATAGGGTTAGATAGCCATGTTCTGTTGGTGATAAGGCTGTCGCACGAAGCACTACCGAACTAACACCAGTTGCCGGGACTCCACCTTTGCCTGTTACAACGAATTCTACAGTTTGATTTATCTTTAGGGGGCCTTTTATGCCACCAAGTCCAGTAGCTGTATCGATGATTCGAGCAGGGGTCACTGGATTGTAAAGACCCTGATTGCCGGTTATTTGCGCTGGTGGTGTGGCGGCAAAGCTACTAACGAGTAAATAACTACCAAATACAGCTACTAGAAGTACTGGTAGCAGGACAAGTTTTTTGTTGATACGCCGGCTTGATGCTATTGACACCTGGTCTTTTTTGCCTCTGAAAAATAGACCAAAAAATCGATTTTTGGGTGCTGGTTGATTGGCTGAAAGAATATTAGCCTGGTCGTCAATAGTGTTTGTTGGCTGATCAGTTATTTGAGCTTCTGGTGAAACCATTGATTTGGCAGCGCTATTAGCACTGGCATCGATTTCGTTTTCTAGGATTTTATCTGGCATTGGTTACTTTTTTGTTAATTTTTTATTTTTATGCTTATCTGATATTTATAGTATACTTTTACCTAGTGAAGTCAATAGTAAAATTAATAATTCCTGATAAGATAGAGATGATATTTTATCCAGTGGTCGCCCTTGCGGTACTTGTGGTCAATAATTATAAAAATTTGATCGAATATATAAAAAATGAAGTTAGGGTGGTGTCTGTTGATAATACGAACAGCCTGTTTAAGCCAATTGTAGATACACTTGATAGTTGGCAACAAAGCATTAATCCACGGTATTTTGATATATTAGCCTGGCTTGTTATTGGTTTGTTTTTGATAACTATCGTCATGGTGATTGATTTTATTGTCGGCAATATCAGTGATGAGCGGTCGCTGCTGGGCCAGATAAACAATACCGGCAATCGACACAACGAAATCAAATATTATCTAACCCGAGTCGCCTTGAGCCTATCGGCTATTGTTGGACTGTTGATATTTTTGACAGTTTTTCTATCAAAAATCCTGCCAGCCACTAGCTATCTGTTTTATGCAAATCTGGCGGTTTTTGATTTGTTTAGCTCACTGGTCACATTAACAGGCTGTGTATTGGTGCTGGCGGTATCACTATATGTTTTTGCTGTTTTGATTAGGTTAATATTGCTCAGACCTAGAGTTTTTAAATAACCTGTACAGGGGTTATATAATTATTGAGCGGGTTTCGTGGGGTAGCTGGCCACCGTAGACAAATTCGGTTATTACATTGCTAGCTTCGTTGACAAGATCGGGCATGTGTTCCTGTTGCTGTCTGGTAAATTTGCCTAATACAAAATCAGCTGCATCGATTTTGGGGCTGAGCTCATCGGCTATTCCTACTCGGATACGCCCAAAATCCTGGCTGATGTGGTGAATGAGTGATTTTACACCGTTATTGCCGGCTGATTGACCACTACTCCGCATACGTATTTGACCAAAGTTTATATCAAGGTCATCATGAACGACAACTATTTGACTAGGTTCTATTTTTAGATAGTTGGCCACCGATTGAACTGCTTCACCACTGTTGTTCATGTAGGTGTTTGGTTTGAGTAATATTACTTTGGTCTGGCCTAGTAGTTTTTCGGTAGTGGCGCCTTTGAATTTGGGGACATCTTTGAAGGCTGGGAAATCGTTGTTTTTGGCGAAAGCGTCTAATACTACAAAACCTATATTGTGCCTAGTGTTTTTGTATTCTAACCCTGGGTTACCTAGCCCGACTATTAGCACGGTTTTGGTGTTAAAGCTAACACTGTATTGAACAGGCTGGCTTATTTCGATAGGTTTTTTTTGAAATAGAGCCATATTTATTCACTATCTGTCGGTTTTATTTTGTGACGGTCGATGTTTTTGGGAATAAACCAAAATTTGACCGGTGTCCCCTCAAATCCAAACTGGTCGCGTAGTCGTTTGTCCAAATATCGTTTGTAGCTCCAGTGGAGTAGTTTGGTATGGCTACCGTAAAC
>CAYQBK010000077.1:0-14728 GCA_964415715.1 uncultured Candidatus Saccharibacteria bacterium | reverse complement strand
ACAGTAAAAAATTACTATATGTTGTTGTTGGGTTGGTAGTGATGGCTAATGTGGTTAATATTGGTGCAGATATCGGCGCTATGGCATCGACAGCTCAGCTATTAGTGCCACTATCGTACACACTGTTGGCTATAGGTTTTACAATAAGTATTGTTTTACTACAGATATTTGTCAAATATCGAACCTACGCCAAGATCTTAAAATGGTTGGCTATTGTATTACTAGCCTACCCATTGACAGCCATAATGGTAGGGGTGGATTGGGGTGCTGCTATGAAAGCGACTTTTACGCCTGACTTGATGAGTTTTAGTAATGGTGAACTATATATGTTGGTCGCCATGTTAGGCACGACCATATCACCATATTTATTTTTTTGGGATACATCGGAAACTGTCGAAGAAGAAATATTGCACAAACGTTTAGCGGCCAACGGTCTAAATCAACCCAAAATCAGTAAACGATTTATGCACAAAATACGGCTAGATAATTTTGCTGGCATGACAATTGCACTTGTCAGCGCTTGGTTTATTGTCGTGGCCTGTGCCTCAGCCTTAAATGCTCATGGATTGACACAGATAAACACAGCTGCTGATGCCGCTAAGGCATTTGAGCCACTCCTGGCAGGCACGGGCAATAGTGGTTTTTGGGCTAAGGTTTTGTTTTCTGTTGGGATAATTGGAGTAGGCTTATTGGCTGTACCAGTGCTGGCGGGCTCCTCGGCTTATGCTATAAGCGAGGTTTTTGGCTGGCGCGAGGGACTCCACCTAAAATACAAAAGAGCGGGTGGTTTTTATCTGACTATCATTATAGCGACTATTGTTGGACTAGGGTTAAATTTTGTCGGTATTGACCCTATAAAAGCACTGATATTTTCAGCTGTATTTAATGCAATAGCTGCCGTACCGTTACTATTTTTGATAGCCCGAATAGGTGCACGATCGGATATAATGGGTGAATATAAAAACAAAATACTAGTCACATTGTTTGTGTGGCTAGCATTTATTGCTATGGCAGCTGCCTGTCTAGTGCTATTGTTTAGCTATATAAAATAAAATCTATATTCCCAGTGCAAGGTTGATTTTGTCTACATCAAACCCTAATATTTTATCAACTATGCCTGTATCGTCGGAAAAAATCGTATAGGGGACACCTCGCTGGCCACTAATAGTTATCATTTCGTTAGCTGCAACGGGGTCTTGGTCTACCCTTTTTTCAATAAATTTAATTTTCTTGTCATTCAAATAATCTTTTAGCATTACACAGAATCCACAGCTAGCAGTTGTATATACGGTTATAGTTTTGTTCATACTCCCCTTTCTTATTGTAAATAGTTTACATTTGTATAATACACACATCTGGATTATAATTCAACTATGAAATCGATAATTCGGATGACGCCCCAAACAAATATTGTACTTTCCGCTGCTCGACGACTTGGCCATGCATCTAATAGTCAAATTTTAATAGAGGCGCACAAAACCATGCCAGACCTATCTGCAACTACAGTTCATAGGATAACAAATCGACTTATCGATGCCGGTATTTTGGCTAAGGGCCCAGAAATAGATGGTACTCAGCTGGTAGATGCTAACGTTACGACTCATGATCATTTTATGTGTAGTGCTTGCAGTGGCATTAAAGACTTACGAATAAATAATGACCTTCGAACAGCAATAAAAAGAGAAGTGGGTATGAAAATATTGCCAAAAAGTTTAATAATATATGGTGATTGTGCTAACTGCCCTAAGGCTATTGATAGCTAGCTTGAGTGATCCAGCCTTCTTCTTTTATGGATAACTTGCAGGTATGGCATTTTTCTTCTTTGCTACTAGATCGCAACCAGTACATAGTTCCCATCCGCCAACCAGCTATATCATGGTAGGCAGCTAGATCGGCCATAAACCTGATGAATCCACCGGTGTATCCACCAATAATGAGTTTACGATATTGAAAAACAGCCCATTTGCTACCAACCGGCACAACAGTGGCTGGCACAAGTAGCCTATAAAATGGTGTGCGCATTTGACCATCTAGCTTGCGAGCAATATCATTGGCTACATATTTGGCATTGTGCACAGCTGTGAGCCCTAGACCACTATATGGTGTAGCGGCATTATCGCCAATGACATAGGTGTAGTGATCGACTCGCAAGTGATCATCGACTATCACTTTACCCCGTTCATTTAGGGCAAATTGGGTGTTATTGGCTTTGAAAAATGGATTGTTAGCCGTCCCTGCTGTCCAGACTACTGTATGTGTTGGGATACTTTTGCCATTGTAGTTAAGAGACTCGGATGTTTCGGCTTCTACCTTTGCTTTTAAGTGTACCTTAATACCCAGGCTGCGTAACCTGTCTAGTGCTTTTTTTGATGCTTTTGGGTTACTGAGTGGCAATACTCTGGGCGATGCCTCGACAAGCTCAATATTGATAGATTTTTTTCGTAAACCATGGCGTTTTACTATTTGCTTGAGATACGAAGCCAGAGCAGCTGATAGTTCTACACCTGTCGGACCCGCGCCAACAACAACATAGTTTTTATCTGGTGTGTTATCGGAAATAAGCTCTTGGTGAAGATGTGTCTTAAAATGATGGAGTTCCCGAGTTGTTTTTATGCCATAACTTAATTCTTTGATACCGGGAATGCCAAAATAGTTAGTGATATTGCCTAGCGCCAATACGGCATAATCATAGTGCAAAACTTGACCACCCTCAAGAGTGATTGTTTTTTTTGATCGATTTATGTGGTTAACTTTTGCTTTGACATACTTTAAGTTGTCGATATTTTTTGTTAAATCAGCTATAGGTATGATAGCGTCTTTTTCACGATAGCCAGTTGCTACCCGATACAAGGCTGCACTATATCTAAAATTTGGATTATCTGAAACCAGCGTAACCCTAATATTTTCTTTTGGTATCTTTTTTAGTTTTCGCGCCAGAGCCATACCAGCCCAGCCGCCGCCAACTATGACAACGTGCTTTCTTAACATAAGCAATATTGTATCAGATTAAATGTAGTGATACTATATTTTAGAGGAAACTATTAGAACAAAAACTAAAATAAATACTGCGTGGTGATATCGAAACAGATTACAACTCGCGTGAATTTTATAGCCATGATGCCAGTATGTTCGAGCTGATGCAAGAAGTGATAGTATTCCCAAAAGACTCAAACGACGTGCAAGATTTGGTAAAATTTGTCGATAAAAACAAGGCTGTATCGCCAGATTTATCGATAACAGCGCGTAGTGCCGGTACAGACATGTCGGGGGCGGCTATTGGGCAGTCGATAGTTATAGATTTTATGCGGTATTTTAATACTGTAGGAACGGTGACCAAGGATGAAGCAAATGTCCAACCTGGTGTTTTTTATCGTGATTTTGAGGCTGAAACATTAAAAAAACATGCTATTATGCCGAGTTTCCCGGCATCTCGCGACCTGTGTGCTGTTGGTGGTATGGTTGCCAATAACGCTGGTGGTGAAAAATCATTGCAATACGGAAAAACCGAAGAATTTATTAACGAACTGCAGGTAATATTTGCCGATGGCAATGAATACACTGTTAGGCCACTAACTAAAAAGGATCTTGATAAAAAAATAGCCCAAAATGACTACGAAGGTCATATATACAAAAATATATTTGACCTAGTAGACAAAAACTACGAAGCTATAAAGGCAGCCAAACCGCATGTCAGTAAAGATTCCACTGGTTATCACTTATGGAATGTATGGGACAGAGATACTGGAATATTTGATCTAACTAGATTAATAGTTGGTTCTCAGGGTACGCTTGGGCTGGTGACCAATATCAAATTTAGGCTTGTGCCAGCACCAAAACATTCGGGCACACTGGTTGTGTTTTTACGTGATATGGATGACCTTGAGCTATTGATTGTCAAAGTTATGGAAAATAACCCTGCTACATTTGAGGGTTTTGACAACCATACACTCATGCTTAGTTTCAGGCTTTTCTTTTTCTTTCACAAAACATTGGGTTGGCCTGCGACTATCAAACTCGCAATACAGCTTATTCCAGACGCCCTAAAACTATTTCGTGGTATACCAAAAATGGTCTTATTGGTTGAATTTAACGGCAATACAGAGCAAGAAGTGGCAGACAAAGTGCATAAAATGCGCCAAGACCTAAAATTGTTTAAGCATGAAGCCTTGTTTGAGGAGGACGAAAATGAAGCCAAAGCTAAAAAGTTTTGGATAATGCGTCGCCAGAGTTTTCAAATACTTCGTAGCAAGGTCAAAGACAAGCATACCGCACCGTTTATGGATGATTTGGTTGTGCCACCGTCGACACTACCAAAGTTTTTGCCAGAGGTTCGGGCTGTGATAAAAAAATACAAATTACTGGCAACTATAGCTGGTCATATGGGTGACGGTAATTTTCATATAATACCGCTTATGAAAATAGAAGACCCTAAGGAAAAAGCTAAGCTAGAGCCTGCCATGCGTGAGGTTACGGCACTAGTGCTAAAATATGGCGGTAGCCTGAGTGGTGAGCATAACGACGGCATGATACGTGGCCCGTGGCTAGAAGCCATGTATGGGCCAGAAATTGTCGGCTATTTCAAACAAGTTAAACATATATTTGACCCCAAAAACATATTCAACCCCCACAAAAAAACAGATAGCGACTGGGGTTTTAGCATGAAACATTTGCGTAAGCATTTTTAATTTATTATAATTGCCACTACAATTTAACAATTTATATGTATCACGAGTACGGCGAGAGAACTAGCTCTATGACCCGACGGCAACCACCCCTCACCACTTTGCTTTAGTAAAGTGGTGAGGGGAAGGTGCTCCTTCTAGCCCTTTTAGTAGGGAAGATATGAAAGATATGGCCATAGTAGCCCCTTCTTGTCGCGCTCGTTATGCAAATAGAGGGGGATTTTTATGTCAATACAACTAAAAGTAAGTGAATCTGTCTGTGCTGGTCACCCAGATAAACTAGCTGACCAAATCAGTGATGCTATATTGGACGCGGCACTAGCCCAAGATCCAAATGCGCGAGTAGCAGCAGAAACATTACTAGCCAATAACCTAATAGTATTGGCCGGTGAAGTAACGACAACAGCCGAACTTGACTACCAGCAGATAGCTAAAGATGTTATAAAAGCAAATGGCTACACAAACCCCGCCTGGGGCTTTAGTGATGACAGCGAAATACGTTTTGCTATACACGAACAATCACCTGAAATAGCTGTTGGTGTCGGTGATGATGACAGTGGAGCGGGAGACCAGGGTTTGATGTATGGTTACGCCACAAACGAGACAGAAAACTACATGCCACTAGCAATAACTATGGCCCACGAGTTTACAAGAGCGATAGACGAAGCACGACAGACTGGGCTGATACCATTTTTGCGACCCGATGGTAAATCACAGGTTGTATTGCGATACGAAGATGACAAAGCTGTTGCCATACAACACCTGACACTAGCCGTGCCCCATAACGAAGATATCGGTTTAGCCAAAGTCAAAGCTGAGCTAACTGAAAAAATTGTAAAACCTATAGCTAGTAAATATGGATTTGATTTACCGGAAACTATTGTTGTAAATGGAACAGGTGTATGGCATAACCCTGGTCCGTCAAGTGATGTAGGCCTAACAGGGCGCAAGATAATAGTTGATACATACGGTGGTGCAGCCAAAGCTGGTGGTGGAGCATTTAGCGGTAAAGATCCAAGCAAGGTTGACAGGTCTGGAGCCTATGCTGCCAGATACATAGCAAAAAACATTGTTGCTAGTGGTTTGGCGGATAGAGTAGAAGTGTGTTTAGCTTACTATATAGGTGCAAAGCAAACTCTACTAAAAGACATAGATACATTTGGAACTGCTAAGGCACCAGCCGAAGAAATCAAGAAATATGCAGACAGCTTGATAGACTGTTCGGCTCAGGGTATTATTGCCAAATTTGATCTAAAGCGACCAATATTTTCACAAACATCTACATATGGACATTTTGGCAAGCCTAACCTGCCATGGGAAAAACTAGTTTAACACGAATTGTTTGTTATAATATAAGCTAAAGTGTGATGAATATGCATATAAAACAGGAGAACAAAATTAATGATCAAAATACATAAAGTAGGTTTAGTGGTATTGGCTCTGGTAGCTTCTGTTGTGGCTATCCCAGCTTCGACGGTATTTGCCAGACAGGGTGAGGCTGAAGCAGAAACCAAAACTACCACAAGCCAAACAGAGCAACAGAAAAAAGACTTGCAAGCTCAACTAGAACAGGCCAAACAAGATGCCGAGAAAAAACGTGAAGAAGCCAAACAGTTGGCCGAAAAGCAACGTGAAGACGCCAAGAATTTGGCTGAACAAAAACGCGAACAGGCTAAACAGGCCGCCGAAACTGCCTTAGAACAGAAAAAAACCGAGATCAAATCCAAAACTGAAGAACAGAAAAAACAAGCCTGCGAAAGCGTGACAGGTAGCTTAAACAACAAGCTTAGCGGAGGGGTTAGCAAATCTACAAACCTAAAAGGTGTATTTGATAAACATTTGGCAAATGTTCAAGATTTTTATGCCAAGAAAAATCTAAAAGTTGCTAACTACGACACACTGCTAGCTAGTGCACAATCTGCTGGAGCAAGTGCTCAGGCGTCTATTGATGCATTAAAATCATTTACACCAAAAGTTGACTGCTCAAATATTGGAGCAACGACAACAAACGTTGCTGGCTACAAGGAAGCAATAAATAAAGTTAGAGCAGATCTTAATGCTTATCGAACTGCAATTAAAAACTTGCTTAGCCCCATAAAACAGGCTGCTGAAGCAACAAGGACCGAAGGGCAGCAGTAATGAAGAAAATAAATACTAAAGGTTTTTCACCAGTCTATGTTCTATTGGCAATATTAGTAGTTGGATTCGTCGGTTTTGCGGGCTGGAGAGTTTATGACTCAAGTAAGACTAAAACACAAAATTCTACTACTACAACTCAAGCCAGCACATCAAGCGTAGCGCCTATTAACAATTCGGCTGACCTAAATAAAGCCAGCCAAAGCCTAGATTCAGCCAATGTTGATGGTGATTTGAATAGTGCTGATATTGAGAAAGATTTGAATACAATACTGTAAACTGGTATTCTGTCAGTAGATTAATGAAAAAAATAGATCAGAAAAATATTGTCAATACATCACTTCAGTGCCTACCCTATGTTGTTTGGGTTATAGCACTGGGCTGTGTATTTGGTAGTTTGTATTTCAGCGAAATTGTTAAATTGGTACCATGCACATTGTGTTGGTGGCTTAGAATATTCCTATATCCTATAGCATTTATTATGTCAGTAGCTATAGCTCGCAAAGAATCAAGGCTGGCACCATATTATGTATTACCACTTGCCATACCAGCTACCATACTTAGTTTTTATCACAGTTTGTTGCAATGGGGGGTTATTAGAGAAACTATCACTGTTTGTTCTGCTCAATCCGCTGTTCCGTGTGATAAGCCAGATTTTTTGTTGCTTGGATTTATCACAATACCTTTTTTGGGCTTTCTTAGTTCAATAACTATTGTTTTACTGTGCTTTTTTCAACTTTATGCCCAGAAGAAACATCAGTAGATTTTACTTTATCGGCTTGTTTCATATATTTTAAATAGATATCAATGGTTGTTACAATGACGATCATAATTACTGGGCCAATAACTATACCCAATATTCCGAACATTGCTATACCCGCGAAGACTGACAATATTAGTAGTGCAGAATCAAGCTTGGCAGACTTTGGAACAAATCTTGGACGCATAACGTTATCGATATTTGTAACTATTAGAATATGTCCAGCTATCAGTAGAACACCCTGCCATATATGACCAGTCAATATCATAACAACACCAATAGGTATTACTATTATGCCTCCACCTAGAGGGATAATAGACAAAAATGTGATAAATATAAACCAAAATATAAAATAGTGGATACCTGCTATTTGTAATAACAATGCGTCAACAAGGCCTTGAGCTGCAGCAATCAAAAACTGACCCTTAACCATGGCTGTAGTCATTGCTCCCATTTTGTCTAAATACATATCAGTTGCTTTTGAACCTAGTGGGTTTAGTTTTTGAATATTGTTTATAATAGTATCCTGCTTTTTTAGTATCGATAGAAAGATAAATATAAAAATTATTGACCTGGTGATCAGGTCACCTACTCCACCAGCAAGCCCCACTAAATATGAAACAGTATTTTTAAGAAATGTCGATGAATTTGCCTTTAGCCAGTCAACTATTTGAGACAATTTTATTGTTTCTGGGCCTATGCTGGGAATTTTGTCTAGTTGGGTGTTTACGTTCTGCAGTAAATTGGTTAGGGTATTGTACAAACTATTGCTTGAATTCGACACCTCTTTAATATACGAACTAAGTTGTATTGCCTGTTCAACAGTTATTGCTAGTACAACAGTCAGAGGAATAGTTACAGTCACGACAAATATCACAAAAGTTAGCCCAGCCGATAAACCTTTACGGTTATGTGTCTTTTTCAGTAACCATTTATATGTAGGGTTAAATAAATAGGCTATGATTGCCGCCAGAGCTATCATTACAAAATAGTTTCGCAAGAAATATGCCCCAAACACTAGTGCGATCAATACTGATATTGTTAGTAGTTTTTTTGTCTTGTCATCAATTTTATCTATCATCGCAAACTCATATCTTTATTGGTAGTATACTGATTATTGCACTAAATATTGAATATTCCAAATAGTTTACATCTTAAATATGTATTGACAAGCTTGACAATGGTGCAATAATGTAACTAATCATTAAATAGTGGATAAGGTATAGGGAAATATGGCCAAACCAAGTAAAAAGACGATAAAAAAGTCAACAACAAAAAAAAGCTCCATTAGCAAAGTTGATGTTCCAAAAACTAAAGAAAAAAATGCAAGTTCAAATAGTGCGGATAAGCTCGATACTAAGAAACTAGAGTCAAAAGCAACTAAAACAGCCAGCCAAGTTGAATCGTCAAAAGATGTTGAAGACCTAGAAAAGAAAATTGCAAGCTTAGAAAATGAAGTTAAAATACTAGAATCAAAAAAAACTAAAAATCCAAAGCAGGGCGGATTCTTTAGAAAATTTGGGGTATTCTTTTTTGTATTCTTGTCGATTGTCTCGCTTTTACTGTTGGATATTTCATTTTGGGCCAAAGATACCATATTAAACAATCAGTCGTTTGTTTCAACTATGGAGCCACTTATCCAAAACAAAGATGTTCAAGAGGCTTTGACTATCAATATATCAAACGCAATTTTTGAAAATATCAATGTTGAACAGTTGTTAAAAGAAAACTTGCCAGAAAAAGCAACATTTTTGGCAGCTCCCTTAGCGGCTCAGATTAAATCATTTACATCATCGGAAATAAATAAGCTTCTTGCCTCTGAAAAAGCAGCTCAGGTGTGGACTGTTGTTTTGCAGAACAGCCAGAAGACACTGGTAAGTTTTATTGAGAACAGTAACAGTAGTGGCACAATTACGGTCAATGATTTGTATAAATTTGCCGGTAATGAGTTACAGGGAAGTGCGGTTTCGTTTTTGTTTAACAAAACTATCCCAGATAAAATAGGCCAATTTCAACTTACGCAGGTCGAATGGTTGCCGCAGGCGAAGCAGTATATAAATATCTTAAAAGACCTACCATATATCTTAAGTGCGGTATTTGTTGTATCGGTACTGTTAGCCGCCATTTTGTCAAGAAATCGTCGCAAATTGTTTGTTGTAATACTCCCGTTATATGCGGTTACGATGGCAGTTGTGTTAGTGGCCCTTAAGATTGCTGATGGCCAAGTGGCTGCTCAGGTATCTAGTCCAAATTCGAAAGCTGCATCTGCTGTGTTTGAAATAATAACAAGTCCACTTCGGGATCAAACAATAGCTCGATTATGGCTGTTTGTAGCTCTATTTGTAGGTGTACTGATGATTTCACCATACAGTTGGGTAAAATATTGCATATCAAAGCTAAGATTTAGCTTAGATTGGCTTACTAAAAAGATACTACCCAAGTTTAGTGGACCGAAGTGGCTAAATACTATTAGCAATAGCAGGTTTATTATTTCGGTAGTTTTTGTCAGCGTAATATTTGTAATATTTAATCTTAAACAACCGCCAAATATCGATAATGTAATTTGGGCAGGTGCCATCAGTTTCATCGGTTTATTCATACTAGAAGTAACTAGTGCTTTATCACGCGCGTCGACAAAGAGCAAGGTTAAATAAATACTTCTTGCAAATATAATAATATAGTAGTATGTTTAAAATACTAATATAAGTATAAGGAGAAATAAGCAATGGCTTCAAAAGAGATTGAGGTTTTTGAGTTTGACGAAACGTCAAAAAAAACTTGGTGGACACTAATAATAGGTGGCATCGTATCAGTAGTGTTCGGTTTTGTGGCAGTTATCTGGCCAGGTATTACTGTAGGGGTATTAGCATTATTGCTAGCAGTATTTTTAGGGGTAGTTGGTGTACTAGATATAGTACGATCTTTGCACAAATTTAAAACCGGTTTCTTGGGCGGGCTTCTAACTATGCTACTTGGATTTTTGGAGGTAGGGGTAGCTATGTATCTGCTTCACAACCGTGGTAGCGGTATTGCAGTTGCAACACTGGGCCTACTAGTCGGTATTAGCTTTATCGTCCGAGGTGTTTTAGGGACTGTGCTGGCATTTGATTCACAGAGTTCGACAGGCACACGCTGGATAAATGCAATACTTGGATTATTGGCAATAGTTGTAGGTATGGTAGTAGTTTACTATCCAGTAGCCGGAGCTCTAGCCTGGGTTTGGGTAGTTGGATTGTTTGCTATAGTCGCTGGGGCATTTGAAATAGGATTTGGTTTCATGGCTAAACATGAAATAGAGAAATCAGAAAAATAAATATATATTGCAATAACACTATTTGCAATATAAAATTGAACTAGGAAGATTATCTTCCATAAAGCCGAGTGAAACACCTCGGCTTTTATGATGTGCCGATTTGCTATACAATAAGCGTATGCAATATATATCTATAATACTATTACTGGCACTGCTACTACTTTTCTTGGTTTTATTAAAGCAAATGCATATCCATGCATCCTCAGATAAAGTTGAGCATAAGGTGAGAGTCTTTTTGGATGAGCACCTTGAAGCACATCATGCAAAAAATGTAGTCAATAAACCACTATCCAAAGATTCCAAGTCAAGTAAAAAGAAGTCCGAGAAATGAATAATATATTAATTTTACTTGCAGGTACTGTATTTGGAATAATTGTGGCAGTAGTTGCTGTTTTTTTAGCCAGGAGAAACACCCCAAAAGCTGACAGCTCATTGCTACTAAAACAAGATTTGGTGACTATCAGTAAAGATCTACAGGGCTTAAAAGATAGCCTAAACACTACAGTTAATGACAGGCTAGATAAAAGCAATGAAATGATGCGCACCAGTATACAAAAACAGTTTGGTGATAGTGCCAAGATAATAGCCGAAGTAAATAATAGACTAACAAAACTTGACGAAACCAATAGACGAGTTGTTGACGTGGCCGACGAGCTAAAGTTACTACAAAACATACTACAAAATCCTAAACAGCGGGGTGGGCTAGGTGAATATTACCTAGATACGGTTTTGGGTAATGTTTTACCGCCTAAACAGTATGAAATGCAATACAAATTTAAAGATGGCGAAATAGTTGATGCTGTAATAAAACTTGATCGCAATAGATTACTACCTATTGATAGCAAGTTTACGCTTGAAAACTACAATCGGCTCGTTGAAGAAAATGATAAAGCAAAGCGTGATATACACGCAAAAGCGTTTAAAGCTGATTTGAAAAATCGTATAGACGAAACAGCTAAATACATTAGGCCAGATGAGAACACATTGGATTATGCTTTTATGTTTATTCCTAGCGAAGCGATATATTATGATCTGTTAATAAACCAAGTTGGTTTGACCAATACATCGGCCCGCGATCTTATTGAATATGCTTTTCGTGACAAGCACGTTATTATTGTTAGCCCAACAACCTTGTTGGCATACTTGCAGACCGTCATGCAGGGCTTGCGCAGTTTGCAGATAGAAAGCCAGGCCAAAGAGATCCAAAAACGGGTAGGTGAGCTAGGCAAACATATTGCTGCTCATGAAAACTTTATGCAAAAGCTAGGAGGTAGTTTGGGCACGACAGTCAATCATTTCAATGCAGCCCATAAGGAACTTAAGAAAATGGATAAAGATGTAGTCAAGATAGCTGGCAACGAGCCGACTGTTGAGCCACTGGCTATTGATAAGCCAAACCCTATCGATTGATTAAGAACTTTTTAGCAAATCTATCGTTAGGGCGGCTGTCCATGAAAAGTTGTCAGACCCAAGCCCCTGGCCGGTGTGAGGGTTGAAATACTCCCACAGTCCTTCTTTATCGACAAGTTCGATAGATTTTGTTCGTATATGGTCGGCTTCTTTTTGAAAGCCTATCCGCTGCAGACCGTCTATGATTAGCCAGTTGGTGTTTATCCAGGTTGGGCCCTGCCAATATCTGTTTTGGTCAAAAGTGCGCAAGTTTCGTGGTACTGACGGTACTGGGTAGCGGAGCCAAAAAGAATGGTCGTTGGTCAATATTTTGACTAGTTTATCTGCTCGTTCCGAGCGTATCGTACCTGCATATAGTGGTAATAAACTAGCGATGGTTGGTTCGCGGATAAGTTTGTTAGCTAGAAAATCTCGACTCAAATATATAGCATAGGTATCATCCCACAGTTTCTCCAGGGCTTGCTCACTATTTTCAAATTTATCTAGCAGATTTTGATCAAGTTTTATTCTGGCTTCTTTGGCAATATCTTTGATAACAGTATTGTTACGTACAAATATAGAGTTAAACGCTACGTCTTCTATGGCGAATAGTGGTCGATGATATATTTTGTTAATATCGTAATGTTTACGTCGAAGTCGAGTAACAGAATCCCATAACATCAGACCTTCGATATTGGTCATGCGCTGTTCGGGTGGCAAATGCCTAGTGTCCCGCCGGGCAACATTTATGAATTTGTCTAGATGCATATTTTCAATAGCTGCTATCCAAAAAGGCCTAGAATGCTCACGGAGTTGTTGCATCCACGGCGGTGTATTGTCTAAACCTGTTTCATAGGGGTTTATCTGGAGTGTTAAGCCTTCTTCATGTGGGTCACGTTCAGTGTACAGCCACATATGATGTTTGATGAGTTTCGGTAGGTATTTCTTATAGAATAACTGGCGTTGACTTTTTGGCATTTTTTGGCCAACTCTGTATACAGCATCAGCTATAATGGGCGGTTGCGTTATACCGCTGGTCGCAACATGCTCGGGCGAGTTACGACTAATCCAGCTTTTCCAAAAATTGCGATCAGTAAAATACTGCTTGTCCATATTAAAGATTATGCTGGGCAGCATGCCATTATGCCATTGACCGCTGAATAGATGAGCTATCTCTTGCTCTGCTCTTTCGGTGCTAATATGAGCCAACCCAATAGCGATAAAACTACTGTCCCATAGCCACTGGTGTGGATATAGTTCACCAGCTGGAACTGTATAATCTTCACGCTGGTTTTTGTTTAATACTTCAACACAACGGTCGATGAGTGTTAAGTTGTTTGGTTCTTCAGCCATATTACTTAAAGTATATATGAGTTTGGTGCAAACTTCTATCATAGCCCCCCGCAAAACAAATATGTGGTTTTTAACATGCCCTAGTAGGCTACATATATAACCTGTAGCTCAGCTATCATGTTCTTAAAAATACATGTATTTGTATTTCGGGGGCTATAACTGTTAACGGTAATTTGTAAATATTAGCGGAAAATCAAAATCAGTTTCTTTCAGTAGTTGTATAATCGCCTGAAGTTCATCTTTTTTAGCACTAGTCACTCGTATTTCATCACCCTGTATTTGGCTATTGGCTTTTGGATAATGTTCTTTTATTAGTTTGGTAATTTTTTTGGCGTTTTCTTGGCCTAGACCTTTTTTAAATATCACTAACTTAGTCATCATCAAGTTATTAGTGGTAGCCTCTTTGGTAGTATCCAATACTTTCTGACTAATACCCCGCGTGGCTAGTTTTTTTCGTAAAATATCTAAAATAGCATCTATGTGAAAATCATTATCACCTGTTATTTTGACACCACTTTTGTCAGCATCTAGCCAATCAATACCGGCCTTCGTGCCCTTTAGGTCGTATCGGTTATCTATTTCTCGCCTAGCCTGGTCGTAGACGTTGTTCATTTCAGCTTTGTCAAAATCTGAAACGACATCAAAACTAAATTTACTCATAGGTCTATTTTACCAAAAATATATATTTTATGTTGCAAACATATATTCTATCTTGTTACTTCTGACATTTTTCGGATCCAATAACTTCTATGTTCGGCGCTTATTTTATATCTTGGTATTTCAAGATAATTACTGGGCAGATCAGGATCGTAATCAATTATTTTTATACTATCGTCAGGTAAAACCAGCACATTTCCACTACATACATCGATATCTGCCCCATATTCTTCTTTGAATTGAGCGTTTAAACGTATAAACATACTAGTATTATCAAACACCGTATAATTGTTATTTTGCTTGCATTCAGAACCCTTTTTAAAAAAATCGGTTAAAAAAGATCTTAACAGTGAGATCAAATAACAATGATAACATATTTGTGAATACTCGTATCATTATACAAAATAGCGTTAAATTTAATGAAGAATATGAACGTGA
>CAYQBK010000076.1:0-10609 GCA_964415715.1 uncultured Candidatus Saccharibacteria bacterium | reverse complement strand
CTGTTGGTATAAATATTCTGTCCCAACCATAACCACCGTTACCTGCTGGTTCTGTAGCAATAGCCCCCTCTAGTCTGCCTTCGAAATACTCAACATTATCGCCATCATAGTATCCATATATTGTTCTAGCGATTGCTTTACGGTCAAATCCATTTAACATATTGCATATTGTTTGCTGTGGTATTTCTTCTAAATAATATTTGATAAATGGTCCGGGCAATCTCCCAAAAGCACAAAATTCTAATGACGCATCTTCAACCAGCACTGGTGATTTTATTACCTCGTATGCTTGTCGGACTTTGTGCTCAACGATAGTTTTAAGATCTAACGATTGGATTTCTTCGAGATCTATTTTTTTATGATCTATGCCTATACCTATATACTTTGCCAAATAGTCTGCCTTGTTTTGATTGCCAGTGATAAATGTTATTGTTTTCATTTTGCTTTCTCCCTAAGCCAATCTGGCACTTCGGTAAACTTTATCTCTGGCCACCTATTTTTTCTTATCATCAATCTTTCTGGATAAACTAATCTTGCCCCCTTTGTCAATAATTTAGATCGAAATGCATCGAGGTCTATATCTAGCCATTTAGCTTCTATTTCAGGTTCCATATTATAACTATAGCAAATTAGTACATATAATATGGGGTATGATTAAATATAGTCATGGAATATCTAGAGGATCAATCATTAGCGACACATTCGACAATGAGACTTGGTGGCAAGGCAAAGTATTTGTGCACTGTGCAAACTGAGTTAGATCTACTTGATGCAATAAAGTTTGCCAAAAAACACAAAATACCATTGCTTGTTATTGGTCAAGGGTCAAATATTGTGTTTACCGACTCAGGATACAATGGGCTGATTATAGTTAACAACCTAAAGGGCGTTAATATCGATAAAACCAAATTACAGATTGTAGCCAACTCTGGTGAAAAGTGGGATGAGATCGTAAAACTAAGTATTGAAAATAATTTGGCTGGAATAGAAGCCCTGTCACTAATACCAGGCACAACAGGGGCATGTCCAGTTAACAATATAGGCGCTTATGGCCAAGAGGTTAAAGATGTTATAAAGTATGTTCGAGCATACGACACTACTTGTGACAAGTTTGTTGAACTAAGTAACGCGCAATGTAATTTTAGCTATCGTAACAGTATATTTAAAACCGGTGAGTATGGTCGATACATTATAACCACGGTCTGTTTTCAGCTAAAACCATTTGATAATTCATATAGATTGCCTAGCTATCAGGTTCTCGCAAATAAACTAATCGGTAATAATAAACCTAGTTTGAAAGATGTTCGTAGCGCAGTCATATCGCTTCGATCTAGCAAATTACCCGATCCAGATAAAATTGCCAATACAGGATCATTTTTCAAAAACCCTATAATAAATCAAAGCTTTGCTAGCCAATTAAGGAATAAATATCCCGAGATGCCTATGTATCCTGCTGATAAAAACATGTTAAAGCTGGCAGCCGGTTGGCTTATCGAGCAAGCGGGACTAAAAGGTTACGAACACAATGGGATGGTCGTTTCGGACAAACAAGCCTTGGTACTAATCAATAAGTCAGCAAAAAATTACGAAGATCTTGCTGCAATAATAGCTATTATAATCAATAAAGTTTATGCCATGTTTGGCGTAATGCTAGAGCCAGAACCGGAGATAATACTATGAATTTGAAAAAGTTTATCACCAAATTAACAAAAATTAACCCTGAATTATCCGCCAAGGATATTGAAAAAATATCGAAAGCCTACAAGTTTGGACAAAATGCTCACAAAGGTCAAACTCGTGCAAATGGTAAAGATTATTTTACCGAGCATTGTATAGCTGTAGCCCTGCATATCGCCGAACTTAATATGGGTCCAGATCTAATATGTGCCGCGCTACTACATGACACCATAGAAGACACTTCAGTCACAAAAAATGATATTTCAAAAGAATTTGGTAGCGAAATAGCACTACTGGTTAATGGGGTCAGTAAACTTGGAACTCTAAAATACAGAGGAAGTGAACGACATGTTGAATCACTGCGAAAGTTTTTTATAACCCTTGCCAAAGACGTTAGAGTAGTTATATTGAAACTGGCCGACAGATGGCACAATCTAGAAACGCTGGAATATTTACCGGCCGAAAAACAACAAAGAATTGCACTGGAAAGTATATTGATATACGCACCCCTGGCATCGAGAATGGGTATGGGTAAATTGGTTTCTATTATTACAGACTTGGCTTTTCCCTACGCTTATCCAGATGACTACAAGAAGACTAAAGCCATCATAGCCAACAACTTAAAACGGGCAGATGAAACCATAGAAAAAGTTTACAGAGGTCTGCGCAATGATTTGTATACTCAAATGGGTTATTCTCCAGAAATAAACAAACGTGTAAAAGGTATATACAGTCTATATCGGAAATTGGAAAGAAAAAATTGGATTATAGAAGAGATTTTTGACTTGGTTGCTATTAGAATTATTGTAAATTCGGTGTCTGATTGTTATCAGGCACTAGGAATCGTACATAGTCACTGGAGGCCAGTACCCGGAAGAGTCAAAGATTACATAGCGGTACCAAAACCAAATGGCTACCAAAGCCTACACACAGCTATCTTTAGTGGTGATGGTGGAATAGTGGAAATACAAATACGAACTGCTGAGATGCACGAATTTAATGAAACCGGTATTGCTAGCCATCATTCCTATAAAAACTCAAGCCTGCAAGCGGGAATTAATAAAGAGAGTTTTGCCTGGATAGAACAATTGCGTGATTTTCAGCATAGCGATATTAGCACTGATTTGTATTTAAAACGTCTACGAACAGATTTCTTTCAGGATAGGATATTTGTCTTTACCCCACGAGGCGATGTTATAGATCTACCTAGTAGGGCGTGTATTATTGATTTTGCATTTGCACTCCATAGCGAGATAGGCATGCATGCTCAGGGTGGAAAAATAAATGGCAAATTTTGCGCTCTAAAAACCATACTCCAAAGCGGAGATATTGTTGAAGTTGTTACCAACAATAAATCTAAACCATCTGATAAATGGTTAGAATTTTGTATAACATCTGGAGCAATTACTAAAATCAGAAGACATCTTAAAAAAGATACCTAATCGGGTATGTTGAATTTACCGGCTAAATCTTTAACTTGCAGCTTGATATTTGCCAATGCCTTGTCGTCTTTTCGTGCATGCAGGGCGTCGACAATCAAACTGGCAATAATCTCCATTTCGGGGGCTTTCATACCACGAGTAGTAACTGCTGGTGTACCAAGCCTGACACCACTTGGTCTAAATGGTGGCAATGGATCGTCAGGAATGACGTTTTTATTGACAGTTAGACCAGCCTTATCTAATGCTTTTTCGGCAATATCACCATCAATATCCATCGATTTCTTCACATCCAATAGCATCATATGGTTGTCTGTGCCATTTGTAACTAAGCTTATACCCTTTGACATAAGGCAGTCGGACAATTTTTTTGCGTTGACAAGTATTTGCTTGGCATATTTTTTAAATTCAAGTTGTTGGGCTTCATCAAATGCTACGGCTTTAGCTAATATTGTATTCATGTGCGGCCCCCCCTGTACACCAGGAAACACTGTCCTATCAATGAGTGTGGGGATATTGTCTATGGTTTTATCAACTTTTGACAGCGGATTACTTACTACACCTCTGCTGAGTATTAATCCAGATCTCGGGCCACGCAGTGTTTTATGGGTGGTAGTACTCATAACATGGAAGCCAACATCTAGTGGATTGGTGGTAACACCGCCAGCGACAAGTCCAGCAATATGGGCAATATCCGCAACCAACAACGCCCCAACATCATTCCCGATTTTAGCAAACTTTTTATAATCTAACATCCGCGGGAATGAAGAGTATCCAGCCATGATTATCTTTGGTTTGTATTTATGTGCTTGTTCGGCGAGCAGATCATAGTCTATCTCTCCAGTTTCAACATCTTTTATACGATATCTAATAAAGTCAAATTGTTTTGCCAAAACAGTAACTGGGTGACCGTGAGTCAAATGCCCACCATGGCTCAGGTCCATAGCTAAAATCTTATCGCCATAGGTCATCCAGGAATGATAAACACTTTCGTTAGCCTGTGCACCAGAGTGTGGCTGAACATTGGCATGATCAGCATGAAACAACTGCTTGGCTTTTTCTATTGCAATATTTTCTACTTGATCAGTGTTTTCTTGACCACCATAATATCGTCTACCGGGGTAGCCTTCGGAATATTTGTTGGTAAATACACTACCCAGTGATTCCAGAACGTCTACACTAACATAGTTTTCCGATGGGATCAGCTCTAGGCCGTCTCTTTGACGTATTTGTTCGGCGATCAGTAGATCATTCAACTGAGTATTGTTTAACATAATGGATAAATTATACACCCTAAAGACACGACAAGTGTGTAAATATTTATTAGATATGTAAATAATACTATATTTTTGAGCACATCTAGTATTTGACAATATTACCTTATTTGATATAATATCTACAAATATGAGCACCCAGAATCAGAAAATTGGCCAACTTATATCGCAATTGCGACAAGATAGAAATTTAACACAAACAGAATTTGCTAATATCCTAAAGACCAGTCAGTCGGCAGTAAATCGTATCGAGCAAGGCAAGCAAAACCTAAGCATAGAAACTATTGCTCGTATAAGCGACGTACTAAATAAACAGATCATAAATGTTAGCAGTGGCAGTGTTAATCTTCGCATAGAAGGTGGGTATGAACTAAAAGGGAAAGTTAAACTCAAAACTAGTAAAAACGCTGCCGTGGCACTACTGTGTGCATCACTTTTGAACCATGGAGTAACAAAATTTAAAAATTTTCCACGTATTGAAGAAGTATTTAGAATAGTTGAGGTACTGGAAAGCATTGGCGTAAAAATAAAGTGGCTTGAAAACAATGATCTCGAGATTCGCCGACCAGAAAAACTTGATCTATCGAACCTAGATGAAATAGCAGCTAGAAAAACCCGTAGCGTCATAATGTTATTGGGTAGTTTAATGCACGAATATAACAGTTTCAAAATACCTTACGCAGGTGGATGTAAGCTGGGCGAAAGAACAATAGAGCCTCATCTGTTTGCCTTAGAGGAGTTTGGTCTATCAAACAAAACAACCCGGGGCCATTACAATATAACAATCAAAAAGAAAAGTCCGCCTGAAATTACACTATACGAACAGAGTAATACCGCTACAAATAACGTTTTAATGGCCGCCGCCCTAACAGAGGGCACAACATTTGCTCAAGGTGTAAGCGGTGACTATATGGTTCAGGATCTATGTTATTTTCTGCAAGGTTTAGGTGTCAAAATTGAGGGCATAGGTACACCATTTTTACGTATCACTGGTGTTCCAACAATACGCAAAAATATCACCTATGGACCAACCGAAGACCCTATCGAAGCCATGTTTTTTATTGCCGCAACTGTCACAACCAACTCCAAAGTAACTATTGAACGAGTGCCTTACCGCTGGATTGCCCTAGAACTTCTGAAACTAAAGAAAATGGGACTTAAGATTACTCAAGGTGAAACTTATAAGGCGGTTAATGGTCATATTGATTTAGCTGATCTCACTATCCATAAACACAATGGTAAACTTGTGGCATTAACTGACAAGATTCACCCCAATCTTTATCCAGGACTAAACCCTGATAATCTACCATATTTTGTACTAGTTGCACTTGTTGCCAAAGGTAGAACATTGATACACGATTGGATATATGAAAATAGGGCTATTTACTATACAGAGCTAACCAAAATAGGGGCTCAGGTAGAAATCGCTGACCCTCACCGAGTATATGTACATGGACCAACAGTATTTACAAAAGCTGACGTTGTTTGCCCGCCAGCCCTGCGTCCTGCAAGCCTACTTTTGGTTGGCATGCTTGCTGCCGATGGTATAAGCAAACTTCGTAATATATATACTATCGCCCGGGGCTACGAAGATCTAGCAGAACGTCTAAACTTATTGGGTGCCCACATAACAATATTTAACGAAATCTAAGTTTATAATTTTGCAATGAAATCACCAGCCAAAAGTGATGACTGTCGGTAATCTATGTCTGAACCATCCGACCTAGTAACGGTACCTCCAACACCTTCTATTATGGCGTGGCCCGCTCCAATATCCCAAAGTTTCATCGTATGACTTAGCCGTGGGTAAACCCCATTTCCTTTAGCAACTTCAAGAAACTTTAACTGTGAACCAATCTTTTGATTTGAGATATTAGGATAATTTGTGTCTATATACTCTTGGGTTTCATTATTTATAGATCCACCCACAAATACAAGCTTGCTTTCGCTCGTTGTTTTAGGTTGAATTGCTCGAGGAGTTGAATTGCTAGATGTTACAAAACTACCAAAACCATTTCCACCATAAAATATTTCACCATCTAAGGCCGGCGCAGAAACAAAACCTATTACCGGCTTATTGCCAATAACAAGAGCAATACAAACAGTGAATTCATCAGTTTTATTTATAAACTCTTCAGTACCATCTATAGGATCTACTAACCAAAAGCTATTTTTAGTTCTTATAATCTCATCATTGGCTTCACTAGACCCCTCTTCGCTAAGCACTGGGATGTTGGGATAGATCCTACTTAATTGATCAACAATGATTTGATTCGCCTAAATATCAGCTATAGTTACCGGTGAGTTGTCTTGTTTATATGATATATCGGGGCTTGTTTTGCGATAAATATCCATGACGACATGATTTACGCTGTGCAATATTGAAACCACTTCAGAAACAAAGCCATTGAATTGTTCATGCGATATTTCTATTTGGCGATATCCTCCTAAAGGCTTCATTCTACTTGATAAATCCAGTTGTTAGCGCTAGAACGACGCCAATAACAGCTGCAGTTTGAGCTATAATCCAAAATCTCATAGTAACTTTAGTCTTGGGCCAGCCCATAGCCTCAAAATGATGATGTATTGGCGCTGCAATAAATATTTTACGATGTAAATATTTTTTTGAAGTTATTTGGATCAAACTTGATCCACCTTCGGCTACAAAAACAATACCTATTAAAGGCAATAGGATCAATGTATTTGTCAGCATAGCTACAACACCTAGCGATGTCCCAAGAGCAAATGACCCAACATCACCCATAACAAATCTAGCTGGTGGAATATTGAACCATAGGTATGAAAGTAAGGCGCCTATAACAGTAAAGCAAAAACTGGCAATGCCATAGTTTCCCTGAAAAAGGGCAATAACCCCAAAAGCTGCATATGAATAAATCAATAACCCCCCAGCAAGTCCATCTACTCCGTCTGATATATTGACGGCATTGCTAGTACTGACAACGACTATTACAAATAAAGGTATTAGTAACCAGCCGACATTAAGATCACCATATATTGGTATATATACAGAGTTGTATCCAAGTTTGTAATAGAAGAATAATCCTGCGATGATAGCTATTGCAGTTATCAAAAATAACTTCAATTTGGCACTTAGCCCCACTACCGTGCCACCCTTGCCAGTAACATATATATAGTCATCTAGCAAGCCAACTACACCTCCACCAATCAATGCAGCTAATGGTAGCCAGGTTTGCCCTCTGTCTAGATTTAGAGCAATTGTAACTATAGAAGCAGAGATGACAATAATTAGCCCAGCCATTCTTGGAATAGTTCGTTTTATGCGTAACTGAGCAACAACTGATAGCTTTTCACCGGTTGTAGATTCTGTCCGGTCACGTTTTTTCCACCATTTATATCTAAACGCAAAATGCGTAAAAACAGGTGTCAATAGCATGGCAAAACAAAAAGCTATTAGACTTAGTAGTATCGTCTTGGTAGTACTCTGAACAAATAAATCTGATGGTTGCATTGATATACTTTGTTTTAGTAATTTTATATCTCTAACTTTTATATTTTACAATTAACAGCTAAACATATCAATGATATTATGATAATACATAAATAAGGAATACGTATTACTATGCATAATACACAAAAATCAAACCCGATGCTTGTTTTGGTTAGAGGTGTGCCAGGTAGTGGAAAATCTTTTTTTGCCGACAAATTAAGGATTTCTTTTGATCAAAATGATTATATTGTACTTGACCCAGATGCAACCAATTATGATAGCCAGGAATACAAAGAGCACATCAAAAAACAGATAGCTGAAAATGTAGATCCCAAACTTCACCCCTATAGATTTTTACGAGCTAAAGCATTTGATGCTATAAAAAATAGCCAAATTATTATTTGGAATCAGCCTTTTACCGACCTAGCAGTCATGAAAAATGTAACAAATAAGCTAGAAGAGTTTGCACAGGAAAATAATAAAAATCTAAAAATACTGGTAGTAGAATTAGTAGTGCCCAAAAGTATTGCGTGGGATAGAGTAAGCCAGAGAAAAAGTCATGGCGGCCACGGTCCTTCGGAGGAGAAATTCAACATTTTCTACGATAGTTTTATAACTGCAGAAACTGCAGGCTACGAAACAATCTCTATTGATGGCCAACAGGATCCCAAAGTAAATATAAATACGGTAGTCAAACTGATAGAAAAATTACGCTAGTAGATTTGATTTTGAGCTTTTGACAGAACTATTTTTTACGATATAATCTAATAGTTAAGTCGTGCTATGCGGGTGTGGTATAACGGCTATTACTCCAGTTTTCCAAACTGGCTACGTGAGTTCGACTCTCGCCACCCGCACCAAACTACTTTATATAGGGAATACTATGGGTTTATCGTTTATATCTACAGAAGATAAAGAAGGTGCATCACTGATCATTATATATGATGGTGGAATATTAGAACGGGATCGATGGTCACGTCACAAGGACAAGATTGAGCAACTTGGCTCACAAGTCTATCTGCTTGCAATAGACGAGGAAAAGGCTGAGGAGGTTCGAGACTTTTATGATCTAGATGCTGAGAATCTTCCTATTGTTTTGGCGCTAAGCGAAGATGATGAAATTATCGAAAGCTGGAATGGTGACGAAGTACCAGATATTGATCAGATAATATATACACTAGGCCAATATTAATTGTATAATATTTGTGGTGCCTGCCCCGGTAGCTCAGCGGATTAGAGCGATGGGCTTCTATCCCACAGGTCTGGGGTTCGATTCCCTCCCGGGGTACCATACAAACAGTCCATCTTTCGATGGGCTTTTTGTATGGTTTGCAGAGGGCTTTAAGCACCGTCCAAGAAAGTCGGGGTGAGAACTACTAGCGATTTTCAGAGCTATAGGCAAAAACGTGGAGGCTTTTAACATATTTAGTCTCCGTTAATTAGCAATAAGTAATGTCTTTTGACATTACTTATGTATGAAACAACGAGGATTTAGGTACTGTCCCACGCGCAGCCATAAACTACAAAAACGTGGCTTAAGCTGGATTGGCTTTGGGTGAGTTAAGACTAATTTTATCTGATGGAGAAGTATTAAATGATACATTAACAGTAGAAAAATTGGTATTAGCCATACAAAACAAGTCAGATTAGTCAGGGATTTTGCATAAGACCAGTAATCCTACGCCACATCTAAAATGCCTGCCTAGCAGTTTTGATTTACTTTTGGTGGCAAAAGTAAAATGTGGATGGTTTATTGTGTTACAAAGTACGTAAATGTGTACGTTGTAGCTGGCTGCACTGGCTGATCAACCATTATACTATAACCACTATTTGTTGTTTGGGCTGGGTCGTAGTAGGCCCCTACCTTGGTGCTTTCTTTACCCGCGGGGCTAAATACAACTCTTGGTGCCCTACTATATGGGTTTACAAAATTAATAGTGGCAAGCTTTTCTGAAGTAATATTAGAACCGGTTGTAATTGTAATAGTACCACTAGTATCATTCCCCTCTATAGTAGCAGTAGCACCTTGGCCAGCAGCAGCTTGTGGAGTGATAGTTGGAGTGTTGCCTGCTGTGCTGATGTGTCCGTTTATGGTAAGGTTGGTAGCTACTAGGTTTTGTACAGTTAGGGTGTTTGTTATGGTTACACTGCTTACTGTAAGGTTAGTTAAGTTAGTAGTACCGCTAACGTTTAGGTTAGCTATACTTAGATCTTGGTTGGCTAGGGCTTGGATGGTAGCGGTGGTTTGCAGGCTTTGGTTGTATATAGTGTTGTTTGTAGTGTTAGCTATAGTATCTTTTGCTAGTTTATCTATTTGGGTTTGTTGAGCTTGCAAGCTTGATACTAGGTATGGGGTAAGGCCAGATAAAGATATGCTCTTATAACCATCTGCATCGGTTACTACAAGGTCTGGTAGTATAGTCTCTAGTTGTTGGGCACTAAAACCTACGTGGAGGTTGTCTGTAGGGCTTTCTGTATTAAGATGATAACTAATGGTGTTAAGGCCTAGTAGTTTATTTAGGGCTTCTGATTGTGAGTAGCTTGTTATGTCTTTTTTGAGCCTTATGTCTGATGTACAGGTTATACCACCTGCAGTGTTTGGTGTGACTGTACAGGTACCACCTGCGTTTTCAAAGCGGGCTACGGATGTGCCTGTGGTTGTAGAGGATGAGCCTACGTGTAGTAAGTAGCTTGGGGAGGTGTTAGAGATGCCAACGTTGCTTGCGTAATACGCACTGCCTGTATTATCA
>CAYQBK010000075.1:0-14773 GCA_964415715.1 uncultured Candidatus Saccharibacteria bacterium | reverse complement strand
TAGTCGGCGTGACCTGGCATGTCAACGTGTGCATAGTGTCGATTTGCACTTTCGTATTCTTGGTGAGAGGTAGCAATGGTTATACCACGTTGCTTTTCTTCGGGAGCATTATCAATTTGGTCATAGTTTACCGCTTTATTGACATCGCTAGGAAGTCGCTTTGCTAGTGTCATTGTTATTGCAGCAGTTAGTGATGTTTTACCGTGGTCGACGTGACCCATCGTACCAACATTCACATGCGGCTTTGTTCGAGCAAAATCTGCCATATTTTAATATCTCCTTAAATTTACTTATATTATAGTTCGTTTGCATACAGAGATAAAACCTCCATATAGTCAACAATTATTGTACCGAATAAACATACCTATTGTAAAGACTTTTATTTACTACAAGAATCTGCTTAACCCTGAAATTCATTCCATTTTTTCATCAAACGGTCTAAGACGCTACTGTCACCATATGGTAAGGATAAAACCAACCCCGCCATTTGAGCAATTAGTCTCATTCTGTCTGCGACTGAAAGTGGTCTCTCTGGTCCTGGTCCTGCTAGTACTTCTTGCATTGACATGTCATTATTTACCTATTTACCGTTTTTGGCAATTATAGCTTCAGTTACATGGTTTGGTACGTCGGCGTAGTGGTCAAGTTCCATACTAGAACTTGCTCGACCCTTCGTGTTAGATCGAAGGTTGGTTGTGTAGCCAAACATTTCACCAAGTGGAACAAAGGCTGTAATCTCTTTGATACCGGCGGGCAAATCTTCCATGCTTTCGATACGCCCACGCTTACTGTTTAGGTCACCGATAACATCACCCATGAATTCTTCAGGTGTGACAACCACAACTTTCATAATAGGCTCAAGCAACACAGGGTTGGCTATTTTGACACCCTCTTTGAGTGCCATGGAGCCGGCTATTTTAAAGGCCATTTCGTTTGAGTCAACATCATGATAGCTACCAAAGTATAGCTCGGCCTTGATATCAACCACTGGATAACCAGCTAGCACACCATTAGCCATAGCTTCTTCGATGCCGTTTCGAACTGGAGTAATATATTCGCTAGGAACAACTCCACCTTTGATACTGTTGATAAATTCAAAGCCCTTGCCTGCTTCGTTTTGGCTCAGTCGCAACCAGACGTCACCATATTGGCCACGGCCGCCACTTTGACGGATAAATTTACCCTGTATTTCAACATTGTCTTTGCGGATAGTTTCACGATAGGCAACTTGTGGAGCACCGATGTTAGCATCGACATTAAACTCTCGTTTCATACGGTCGACTATGATTTCAAGATGAAGTTCGCCCATGCCACTGATGATAGTTTGACCCGTGTCGTGGTCGACCTTGACCCTAAATGTTGGGTCTTCTTCAGCGAGTCGTTGCAATGCAAGGCTCATTTTTTCCTGGTCAGCTTTGGTTGCTGGTTCGATAGCAATACTGACTGGGGGTTCTGGGAATGTAATACTTTCAAGAATAATCGGGTTATTGATATCACATAGGGTATTGCCTGTAGTTGTGCCCTTGAGTCCAACTATAGCAGCAATATCACCAGCGCCCACCTCTGTAACATCGGCTCGCTTATCGGCCTGTAAACGTACAATACGGCCAATACGCTCTTTTTCACCCTTGGAGCTATTATATACATAACTACCAGATGTGATTTTACCTGAATAGACTCTAAAATATGCTAGTTTTCCAACAAACGGATCAGTTGTGATTTTGAAGGCAAGCGCACTAAATGGTTCTGATTCACTAGGTTTACGTTCGATTTCATCGCCTGTTTTTGGATGAGTTCCCCATGTTGCGCCACGATCAAGCGGGCTTGGCAAATAGTCGTTGACTAGATCAAGCACCTTTTCGACGATCACCCCACGTCCATCACCACCTGTTACAGCAAAAAAATTGCCACTAAGTGTAGCAGTACGGATAGCCTGCCTTATTTCGTCCTCTGTCAAGCCATCTTCACCCACTTCTAGATATTTCTCCAATATAGTTTCGTCTTCGGCGACAGCATTTTCTATAAGTAAGCTTCGGTATTTTTTGGCTTTTTCTAGCATATCAGCGGGTATTTCACCCTCAACTAAGGCATGGTCTGCAAATTCTTTGTATGTGTAGGCCTTCATGTCCACCAAATCTACAACTCCGTTTATTGCCTGTTCAAAGCCAATAGGTAGGTGGATAGGAAATGCATGTTTACTTAAACGATTGTGAATAGATTCTAGGCTTTTATAAAAATCACCCCCCGTTTGGTTGATTTTATTTATAAAACATACGCGTGGCACGCCATATTTGTCTGCCTGACGCCATACTGTTTCAGACTGGCTTTCGACACCCATTTTACCGTCGAACACTACTACTGCTCCATCTAACACGCGCAATGAGCGCTCTACCTCGACAGTAAAATCAATATGCCCTGGTGTGTCGATGATGTTTATCTGGTGGTTTTTCCAGAAACAGGTTACAGATGCGGCTACGATAGTGATACCGCGTTCTCGCTCCTGTGCCATCCAGTCGGTTGTTGTTTCACCATCGTGCACAGCGCCAATCTTGTGGCTCAAGCCCGTTCGGTACAATATACCTTCGGTAGTGGTGGTCTTACCGGCATCGATATGGGCTATAATACCCACGTTGCGGATCTTGTCCATTACTACTTTTTTTTCTGCCATAATCTTATTTCACCCCTTCATTATCTTCAACTTCACGGTTATCACCTGCTTTATCCGCACCAGAACTAAAGTCATCCAAACTCCACGCACCAGGCACACCTCTTGCGCCAAAATCAATTTTTCCTGCCATAGTACTACCCTCTCGCAAAGTGAGCAAAGGCTCGGTTAGCATCGGCCATTTTATGGGTATCTTCACGTTTTTTGACTGCTGCACCTGTACCGTTAAAGGCATCGACTATTTCAGCAGCCATCCGGTCGGCCATTGGCATACCCTTGCGGGCACGGCAAGCTGCCACAAACCACATGAGTGTTAGGTGACTTTGGCGTTGACCTCGCACTTCAAACGGTATTTGGTAGTTTGCACCACCAACCCGGCGTGATCTGGTTTCAACGGCTGGTTTGACGTTATCTAGGGCTTTATTTAAAACTTCTAGCTGGTCGTCAACTTTTAGCTTTTTGGCTGCACTATCCATGGCTTCGTATACGATCTTTTCGGCAACTTGCTTTTTACCGTTTAGCATGACCCGGTTGATCAGGCGTTGAACCCGTTCGCTGTGATATTTACGATCTGGGGCGATATCGCGGACCAGGCTCTTGGTTTTCTTTCGTGGCATTTCTGTACTCCTATTCGTTAATACTTCTGTGCTTTCTTCCGATCCCTCGGAGCGGTCACTGAAGCCACTTATTATATAGTTATTAAGTTATAAAGTTCGCAAGTTGCCGAGTCTTCTTGCTAACTCGGCAACTTGTATACTGATTATTTGGTGTCTTTTTTGGCACCGTATTTGCTACGACCACGCTTGCGACTGGCTACACCCTGCAGGTCTAAGCTTCCTCGGACTACATGGTAACGAACACCAGGCAGGTCAGGCACACGACCACCGCGAAGCAATACAACAGCATGCTCCTGCAGGTTGTGACCTTCGCCACCAATATAGGCCCAAACCTCGTAACCGTTATTTAGGCGAACTCGAGCCACTTTACGTAGGGCCGAGTTTGGCTTTTTTGGTGTTTTGGTTGTAACCTTGACACATACGCCGCGCTTAAATGGAGCGTTTTTTTCGTATGACTTGTTTTTAAGGCTATTGACTACCTTGTGCAAAGCCGGAGATTTACTCTTGGTTTTGCTTGTGCTTCTGTTCTTGCGAACTAATTGATTGATTGTTGGCATATGGTTTCCTATTTAAGCAGATTTAATCTTCTATGTCAAACTCTTGTGGTTCAACGATGGGTGTTGAATACCCTGTACCTACTGGTATCTTGCGACCTAGTATGACATTTTCTTTTAGCCCGTACAAGTGATCGACCTTGCCACTTGTTGCTGCAGCGATAAGTACCCGAGTTGTATCCTGGAAGCTAGCCGCACTTAGGAAGCTATCTGCCCAAGTTGACACCTTGGTAATACCCAGTAGTAGCTGAACAAACTCGGCTGGTTTTTTACCTTCGCTAGCAAGCTGTTGGTTTGCTTCCAAAACAGCTGCTTTACTAACAATATCTCCAGTTACGAAATCACTATCACCTGGCTCTTCGATAGATACTCGGCTAAACATTTGACCGATGACTATTTCCATATGTTTGCCAGCAATATTTTGGCCCTGAGCGGCAAATAGCTTACCGATTTCATTAAGTATGTAACGCTGAGTTTCAATAACACCCTTAAGACTCATCAGTTCATGGAGGTTAATAGACCCGATAGTTAGCCTATCGCCAGCAGTTATAATGTCGCCATTTTTCACTACAAGCTGTTTAAAGCCTGGTATTTCATAGCGAACTACTGTTTGAGCAGTTGGAGTTATTACGACATTGCCATCTATTAATTCGACAGAGCCAGTTATTGGTGAGACAAGCGGACTTTCGCCACCTTCGAGTGATGCTACAACGTCGCCAACAACTACCTCTTGACCATTGGCTATAGTTATCATTCGTTCGCCGACCTTTAGAACAACCCGTTCTTCTTCATTTCCGGACACCTGAACAATATAGTGATCACCTTCTTCGCGAACACTTACCTCACCGGCTATTTCAGATACAAATGCCTGACCCTTTGGAGTTCGAACTTCAAACAGCTCATCTACACGGTTTAATCCCTTGGCTGTTTCATCTGCAATCACAGCTCCAGCACGGTGTTTTGAATCAAGACTTAACTGCGTACCAGGCTCACCGATACTCTGCGCCGCAATAACACCAACTGGGTGTCTATCAACTACAAGTTGACCAGTAGCTGGATCCAAGCCATAACTCTTTTTACTGACACCACGTACTGCGCCACAAGTCAATGGACTCATGATTTTTACCACTTCTACATCACTTTTTTCGATATCCGCAGCGATAGTTCGGGTGATTAAGTCACCTTTTTTGACAAATACTGTTTTGTCTTGTTTGACATCTTCTGCAGCAAAACGGCCCTCTAGCCTAGATGACATAGGTATACCGGTTTCATCTGTGTCTAAACGATATATCGGGAATCCTGGATCAACAACTTCTTCGTCAACTATAAATACATCTTGGCTAACATCAACCAAACGACGTGTCATATAACCAGAATCAGCTGTTCGCAATGCGATATCAATCAAACCCTTGCGTGTACCTCTTGTTGCAGTATAGTATTCAAGCTGTTTAAGGCCTTTTTTATAGCTTGAACGAACGGGAAGTTCGATTGCCCGACCACTAGTGTCAGATAGCACACCAAGCATGCCGACCAATTCTTTCATTTGGCCAACGCTACCACGTGCACCAGATATGACTGATATCGACATCGAATTGTCTTCTGATAACAGTTGTTCGGACAGCATTTTCTGAACCTGACCGTCTACTTTGGTCCAGTTCTCAACAGTTAATCGATATCGTTCGTCATCGGTCATAAAACCGGCTTCATACTGATCATTGATCTGTTGAGATTTTGTTTCAGCACCATCTACCAATTCATCCATTCCAACAACATCAGTCAAATCATCAATACCAGTTGACAAACCTGAAACAGTTGCATACTGGAAGGCTAAATCTTTGAGATCATCAGCAATTTCGGCGGTTTTTTCCTGCCCGTATTTTTCATAAACCTGAGCCATAACGTTTTGGATCTTCTTTTTGGTCATCGGTTCGTTTTGGTATGGAAAATCTTCTGGGAAAAGTTCATTGAACAATACACGCCCAAGGGTCGTATCAATTTTTTCACCCCGAAATGTAAGTCGTATTGGAGTCTGTAGCTTGATAGTGCCGTCGTCGAGCGCCATAAGTGCTTCATTGACATCACTTAGTCGGGCAGGTTCAAGCTCCGCAAATTTATCATAGGTTATATAATATGCACCTAGAACAATATCTTGTTCAATATGTAAAACCGGTGTACCGTCGGCAGGTTTAAGGATATTTTTGGCGCTAGCCATGATATCGCAAGCTTCTGCTTGAGCCTTGTCCGAAAGTGGCAAATGAACAGCCATCTGGTCACCGTCAAAGTCAGCATTGAAACCTTTACAGACAAGTGGGTGTAGCTGTATTGCCTTACCCTCAATAAGTCGAGGTTGAAATGCTTGAATACCTAAACGGTGGAGGGTTGGTGCGCGGTTAAGTAGCACATATTTACCCTTAATAACTTCATCAAGCGCATCCCATACGATATATTCACCCGATTCAATAAGCCTCGTGGCTGAGCGTATGTTATGGGCATAGTCGTTAGTTATAAGATAACCGATAACAAATGGCTTAAATAGCTCTAGTGCCATCATTTTTGGCAAACCACATTCGTTGATCTTGAGTTCTGGGCCAGCAACAATCACTGAACGTCCAGAATAATCAACTCGCTTACCTAGAAGGTTCTGACGGAAACGACCCTGTTTACCTTTTAGCATGTCACTTAAACTTTTTAGACGTCGACGTTGACCAGTGCTACTGACAGCTCGACCACTACGTGCAGCGTTATTGTCAACAAGTGAATCAACTGCTTCTTGTAACATACGCATTTCATTGCGTCGAATAACTTCTGGCGCATTTAGGTCTATTAGCTTCTTAAGACGATTGTTCCGATTTATAACTCGACGGTATAGATCATTGAGGTCGCTTGTGGCAAACCGACCACCTGTCAGCTGAACCATTGGACGTAGATCTGGTGGGATAACTGGCAAAACACTTATGGTCATACTGCCTGGCTTGATACCCGCTCGTTGCATGTTCTCAAGTATTCGTAAACGCTTCATTATCTTTTTCTTGCGTAGACCCTTGGCCTCTTCAACCTCAACTGTCAAACCGTCAATCAGTTCAGACAAATCAACCTTTTCAAGCATTTTTTGAATAGCTTCACCACCCATTGAAACCTTTATGATATCTTGTAGATCATCTGGTAGATTACGATAATCATTTTCGTTCATTAGGGTATTAACTTGCAAAGATTCAAGCTGAGCTTTGATTTTTTCATAGTCAGCAATCAGTTCATCGAGCTCTTTGGTGCGAGCTTCGGCAAGTGCTTTAACATCGGCGCCTTCTTCGCTAACCATTTGTTCATAACGAGATTCGATAGCAAGCTTGGCAGCTGCTGTTTCGGCCTCTTTGTCACCTAATATTTGGTCGCGCTTGTCAGTGTCAACATCCAATATTGCGTATGATGCAAAATATGCCACCCGCTCTAGGTTTTTGACAGTCATATTTAGCACTAAACCTGTTGCACTAGGCGTACCACGTAAGAACCATATATGTGTAACTGGCGCTGCCAAAGTAATATGAGCCATTCTTTCACGTCGAACAATAGATTTGGTAACTATTTCACCTTTTTTGTCTACTGCGGCTTCGCGTGAGCGCAGGCCTTTATATTTGGCATCGTGAGGATTAATATCCTTTACTGGGCCAAATATTTTTTCACAAAATAAACCATCTCGTTCTGGTTTTTGAGTTCGGTAATTTATGGTTTCAGGCTTTGTAACCTCGCCATAACTCCATTCTAGTATATCCGCGGGGTTAGCTATTGCTAGTCTAACAGCGTCAAAGTCAGCAATATCCGTACCGTGAGAATATTTACGCATTATTTTGCCTCCTTTTCTTCTTCGTCTAACTCTATAACTTCATCTACTTCTATGTCGATTTCAATATCTTCGGCTGATGGAACTTCTTCACCTTCGCTATCAAGCATTAAAAATTCGTCGCCAACAATGTCTTCTGAAACGTCAATATCACTTATGGCATCCACAGGCGCATCAACACTAGATTGGTTTTGAGATTCATCTTTAATATTTACTTCAAGCAAGGCTTCGGCATCTATAGCGTGTCCCTTGACCCAGTCAACAAGATCAACCTTGAGCCCCAACCCTTGTAATTCTTTAACAAGCACATTGAAACTTTCAGGAACTTTTGGACCTTCGATCTCGGTGCCTTTAATGATAGCTTCATATGCTTTAGCGCGACCGTAAACATCATCGGATTTAATTGTCAACATTTCCTGCAAAGTATTGGCAGCACCATAGGCCTCGAGCGCCCAGACTTCCATCTCACCAAACCGTTGACCACCATTTTGTGCCTTTCCACCAAGTGGCTGCTGTGTAACCATAGTATATGGCCCAGTTGAACGAGCATGAATCTTGTCGGCGATCATATGATTTAGTTTGATCATGTACATCTGACCGACTACAGTGCGCTCTTTAAACGCTTCTCCAGTTCGTCCATCATAAAGTTGTTGTTTACCATCATCAGGCAAACCTGCTTCTTTAAGTAATTCGCGAATCTTGCTTAGTGGCACACCGTTAAATGGTGGTGTTGCAACCTTCATTCCCAATATTTCGGCAGCAATACCCAGTGTAGTCTCAAAAAGCTGACCAATATTTCGCCTTGATGGCACACCAAGCGGGTTCAACACTACATCAACTGGAGTTCCATCGGCTGTAAATGGCATATCCTCCTGTGGTAGTACCCTAGCAATAACACCCTTGTTTCCATGTCGTCCAGCTAGCTTATCACCAACAGCAACTTTTCGCATTTGGGCAACAAACACCTGTATTTGCATTATGACGCCAGCTTTTAGCTCATGGCCATTGGCACGGCTAAATATTTTGACACCAACAACTTTTCCGTGTTTACCGTTGCTCATTCGTTGCGAAGTGTCACGAACCTCTTTGGCTTTTTCGCCAAATATAGCTCGCAAAAGTCGCTCTTCACTAGACAATTCTTGTTCACCTTTTGGGGTGATTTTTCCTACCAATATGTCACCCGGATGAACTTCGGCGCCTATCCGCACGATGCCATCTTCGTCCAAATGTCGCAAAGCTTCCTCTGAGACGTTCGGAATATCCATGGTGACAATTTCAGGACCGAGCTTTGTTTCTCGGACTTCTGTCATGTAGTCTACAATATGAACCGATGTAAAAACATCATCTTTTACCAATCGATCACTGATAACAATAGCGTCTTCAAAGTTGTATCCACCCCATGGCATAAAGGCAATCTTTACATCTTTACCTAGTGCCAATTCACCGTCCTGAACGCTCATGCCTTCGATAAGCACATCACCTTGTTTAACCTTGTCACCGCTACTAACAACGACTTTCTGGTTGATACTTGATCCCTCGTTGCTACGAACATAGTGCATCGGGTTGTAGGTCTTTTTATAGTCAGAATATTCAACAACAACCTCATCACCAGTGGCTTTGACAACAACACCGTCTTGTTCGGCAAGTGTTATCTGACCAGTGTTTCTAGCAGCTACAGCTTCCATACCAGTTCCAACTATTGGTGAACTTGGGTTTATTAGTGGCACGGCCTGACGTTGTTGATTGCTACCGATAAGGCTTCTAAGTACATAGTTTTTCTCAATATATGGCACAAGTGCCGCACTAGAACCAATAATCTGTTGCGAAGCTGCATCAATATGAGTAACATCATCTGCATCCACTTCACCGGCTACCAAATGGGCTCGAGCCGATACACGTGGGCTGACAAAGTGGCCATCGTCGTCTATATCATTGCCAGCACCAGCGATAACAGCTTTTTCTTCTTCGCTAGCATCCAAATATATAATCTCATCTGTAATTTTTGCTTTTACCGGCCAGGTTGCTTTGGTTTTTACATTTGCTAACTTTTTAGCATCGGCTTCTGTGATAGTAGCGCCTTTTTTAACTATTACTTTGTCATTTTCATCCTCTAGGTCGACAGATGCAATATGACCAACAGCATCTTTGGCGGTGACAGCATTGATCACCTTGCGATATGGAGTCTCCAAAAAGCCATAGTCATTAATCCGGGCATAACTAGCCATATTTAACACTAGACCAACATTGGCACCCTCGGGTGTCTCAACAGCACAAATACGTCCATAGTGTGTTGCGTGTGCATCACGTACTTCAAAGCCAGCTCTTTCGCGCGACAAACCACCTGGACCCATCGAACTTAAACGCCTTTTGTGTGCAAGTTCGGACAAAGGGTTTATCTGATCCATAAACTGACTAAGCTGTGAGCTAGCAAAAAATTCCCGCACAGCAGCAACGACAGGTCGGGCATTTATTAGCTGACTGGGTGAAACAGTTTCTATTTCACACATACTCATACGATCTTTGGCATTGCGATCCATACGCAACAAACCAATACGGAACTGACGCTGAACTAGTTCACCAACTAGTTTTATGCGCCTATTTGCCAAGCTATCTATATCATCAGCAGGATCTTGAGTTACATTCAATCGGATAAGTTCAGCAACAATAGCTATGAGGTCTTCGAGATGCATTATACGATTTTCAGACGTATTAGGCACATCAAGATCAAGACGTTTGTTTAGTTTATATCGTCCAACACGCGAAAAATCAAACCGTTTTGGATTGTAGAACATATTTTCAACCAATGATCGGGCATTATCAACAGTCGCCAAATCACCTGGTCGTAGACGTCGGTAAACTTCTATCAGGGCTTCGTTCGTACCCTTGCTAGGGTCTTTTTCGATAGTTGCTTCAATATAACTTTTTGGCCCCGAGTCAACATGTTTAAAGGCTTCCTTTATACTAGCCTCTGTCATTCCCAGCGCTTTAAATAGTGTAGTGACAGCTATCTTACGACGACGATCAATTTTCACATACAAAGCACCATTGGCAGCTGTTTCAAATTCTAACCATGCACCACGACTTGGAATAACCTTGGCACCATATAAATTAGTATTACCATGACTATCAGCAGTGTAAAATACTCCCGGGCTACGTATTAACTGACTAACAACAACACGCTCGGCACCATTTATTACAAAAGTCCCCCTATCTGTCATCCATGGATAATCACCTAGGTATATTTCTTGTTCTTTAACTTCGCCGGTTATTTTATTAGTCAATTCAACCACTGCTTTTAGGGGAGCATCATAGGAAACGTTATTTTCCCTAGCTTTTAACTCAGTTAGCTTTGGTTCCTCAAAATGATAACTTTTAAATGTTAATGACAATTTTGTGCCCGTATAGTCATCTATTGGGCTAATTTCTGTTAAAAGCTCACCCAAACCTTCTTCAACAAACCATTTAAAACTTTTGTTTTGATGGTCTATTAGGTTTGGCAGGGCTATATCATTGTTTTTTGTATAAAAGACACGCTTTGTGGCGCCAGTAGCGGTTGCTGCTGTTTTAGGCATATAAAGCACACTCCTCCGTTAATTAGTTTATGGATATGTTGCGCACTATTAAGCATCTTGCTAAATGTATTTTTAGAGCATATAGCTTACCAAAAACAAACATTCAGTTTAGATGTTTGCAGTTTGCATATTTTTTCGCGCGAAGTTTACTGGCCGGGGTTTTGGGTGCTTGTACTTTGGAGGTACGCAAACACTACCATGCCTACACTACTTCTTAATATATAGTTTCTATGAAATCTAGTAAATTGTCAAATAAAAACAACCCCATGTGGGGTTGCTTTTATAATTTTGATAAGATCTAACCTGTAACAAGTGGCACCATTGGACGTCTTTTGACACCGTGAGAATCAGTGTGATGACTCCTGTATGTGTTTAAAAACGTTTCTTTCAAAACAGTCGATTTGGGCAATCGGGTAGTAGTGTGGATAATAACATCCGACACCTCGATGTTTTGATTTTGTTTGGTGGTTTTTATTTGCGCGTAAAACGTTTGTAAGCTATTCATAACTATACAGAACCTTTCTTTTGGTCGCGCAAATCTAGCAATAAAAAAACTGTTGATAAATATCAACAGCAAATATAACTAGATCTTAGTTTAATATTTGGTGGTTTCGCTACTTGCTCCGAACTACACAAGCGACCAACTTACGTGTAGAACTTCATCGCATCTAACCATAATGTACTTAGCATTTAGCTACACTTACATATTACGCTTCTTATGCTAAACTAGCAAAGAAAATTTAAATAATATTATTTTTTACAACAGCTATTTCTGTATTACTTGGTCTGCTATACCATATTTGACAGCTTCTTCGGCTGTCATCCAGTAGTCACGGTCCACATCATTTTCTATTTTGGACAGTTTTTGTCCAGTGTTTTTAGCCAGTATTTCGTTTAACAATTTCTTGGTTTTTAGGCTCTCATTGAGATCTATTTCCATATCGGTAACTTTACCACGGGTACCACTGCTGGGCTGGTGTATCATCACCTTGCTGTGTGGCAACAATAACCTTTTACCTTTGGTGCCACTGCTCAATAAAAAGGCGCCCATACTAGCCTGTAAGCCTATACCAATAGTTTGAATATCTGGTTTAACAAACTGCATCGTATCGAATATAGCCATGCCATCGTAAACACTGCCACCTGGACTGTTGATGTACAATATTATGTCTTTTTTGGGATCTTCGGCTTCTAAAAACAACATCTGGGCTACAACTAGGTTGGCTGTGTGTGAGTTCACATCTTCACCCAAAAATATAATACGATCTTTTAATAAACGTGAATATATATCATAGGCTCGTTCTAGCTGGCCTTCTTTTTCTATAACAGTTGGGATAAGCATACTTTTCATAACTCTATTTTACTAAACATATTAGCACTCGTCAACCCAGAGTGCTAAATTATTGAATTAACTGAGATTACGGTTCAGTTTCAAGTAGACTATATATTTTGTTTTTGGCTGCGTTAAGCGATAGCCGCTCACTTTGTCTGGTAATACAAACTGCTTCTTTTTCTAAGGTGTTGACTTTGCGGCAGTTGGTTGATTCTGGGCTACTGTATAAAAATACTGCAAAATTCTCACCATCACTAGTTTCCAAATAGCCAAGTGCCATGCCATTTCTCAAAAAAAATATTCTGTATTCTTTACGTCCATCACTGGACAGTTTTAGCTCAAATATTGTTTGATCATGAGAACTTGCTTCTTCGAAAACATTAGGGCTGAGAGCTTCTTGCATAGAAAGAATTGTATCTATTTGCTGTTTAGGTTTACTAGTTTGGCTATGGTTTTTTCAGTCATTAGTCGGCTGGCAATATCTCGTCGATTTTCCGGTTTATCTAGTTCATCTTGCATTTTTTTATCGCTAGCATATTGACCTTTCATAACCTGTATGCGTATTTCTAAATCTTCTGGTGTAACTGATATTTTTTCTTTTTCTGCAACTTCACTTAGTGCAAGCCCAGCCCTAAGACGCTCTTCGGCGGCTGGTTTTAACTCATTTTTGGTATATTCTTCCTCTGTCTGAGAGCTATTTTCCAAATATTCTTTAAATGTTTCACCCCTATATGTTAGGTTTTGTTTAAATTCTTTGTCTAGCGATGCCACTTGTTCATCAACTAGCGACTTTGGTAACTGAACCTTGGTTTTTTTGGCCAAAGTTTTTATTAGATCGTCTTCAAATTCTTTCTGGGCCTGATGTTTCTTTTCCTCAGTCAGCTGTTTCTCGATATCTTTTTTTAGCTCGGCTATATCTTTAAATGGCCCGACAGTCTTCGCAAAAGCATCATCTAGCTTCTGTTTAATGGCTTCCTCGACTTTATTAACCTTTACGGCAAATGTAACTTTTTTGTTTTGTAATGCTTTTACGCCATAATCTTTAGGGAAAGTTATATCAAACTTGATATCAGAGCCTGATTTCTGGCCAACAAGCTTTTCTTCAAACCCTGGTATAAAGGTTTTACTACCCAAAACTAGCGGATAGTTATCACCCTTGGCGCCAGCAACTGCTTCGCCCTTATTATCGGTTCCTTCAAAATCAATAGTAACCTTGTCACCGTTTTTTGCGGCTCGTTCAACGACTTTGTATGTAGCACCCTGAAGCTGTAGCCTTTCAAGTACCTCTGTAACATCTTTGACTACAACTTTGGCGGCTGGTTTTAGGCTAGCAAGCTTTTTGTAGTCAGGTAGCGTTACTTTACTAATAACTTCGATCTCGGCTTTGAATTCGAGCGCTGTATATGGAACAAATTTGGTCAAATCTATTTTGGGCTGAGCTACTGGTCGCAAGTCTTCTTTTACTAGAGCTTCACCATAGAGAGCATTTATCGCATTGTCTATAACCTCGGCTTGCAAGTAGTTTGGGTCGAGATTTTTTTCAACTAACGCGGGTGGAACTTTGCCCTCGCGAAAACCTTGCACCTTTACTTTTGGTGCCAAATATTTGACAGCTCGATCTTTGGCAGTCTGAATATCAGCCAAATCAGCAGTTATAGTTAATGTTGTCTGGGTGTTTGAGGTATCTTTTCTTGTAATTTGCATGACTACCAGGATATCATATATTTGACAGATGGGCTACAGGTTTATTGATGATTTTCCTTCTAGTAGTATTTGCACTATGCGTTCAGGGCTGTGTTTTTCGTCTTTGCCGGTTTTTAGGTTTTTTATACTATATAACCCATCGGCTAATTCTTGTTCACCAACAAATATTGCATATTGATAACCAGCCTTGTAGGCCATTTTCATTTTTTTATCCATTTTGGCATCAGTGCTGTCTACGGCGATGTTTACCCCCTCGTCGCGCAGTAAACCAATAAATGGCTGTGCGCCACTATATGTATCGCCAACCAATACAATAACTGCATCTATATCAGTCGGAAGCTTTGGCAAAAGCTTATGGGTCACTAAGAAGTCATGTATAACTACATCACCCATACCAAAACCAACCGTTGGTACCGGGTCAACACCGAACAGCCCAACTAGACCATCGTATCGTCCACCTCCGTACATTGCTCGGTTATTTTCAGGGTTGGTG
>CAYQBK010000074.1:0-7354 GCA_964415715.1 uncultured Candidatus Saccharibacteria bacterium | reverse complement strand
GACGCTGAGTTCTGAGCAATTTGTTTATAGTTTCAACCATATGCACGGGTATGCGAATTGTTCTGGCCTGATCAGCTATGGCCCGTGTGATAGCCTGACGTATCCACCAGGTAGCATAGGTGCTAAACTTAAAACCCTTGTCCGGGTCGAACTTTGCCACAGCTCGAAGCAACCCCGTATTTCCCTCTTGTATCAGGTCAAGCAGGTCTAACCCACGCCCAACATATCTTTTGGCTATAGATACAACAAGTCGCATATTAGCTTCGGCCATTTTATCCTTGGCCTTTTTCTCGCCTGCAACAACCCTGTGGGCAAGTTCCAGCTCTTCTTCAGATGTCAATAGTGGTATTTTACCAATTTCACGCAAATATAATCGAACCGAGTCATCTGATATGTCATCTAAATAGACCGGAACTATTGGAACAACATCTTCTTCTTCATCTTCAACCCACTCGGCAGAAAAATCAGCCACAGTCGGCTCTTCGATTGGCGATATCTCGATATTAGCTTCGGCCAACTCGGTATATAAAGACTCCAAAATATCTAGATTTTCAGGGGTATCAGCAATAGCTTTAAATATCTCTCGTTGATGTATTTTGCCATCTTTTTTGGCGGTTTCTATTAATTTTGCCTTGTTGGCTTGCAAATCTGCTGCCTGTTCATCTGTCATATATGATATTCTGCTTTCTTTATCAGATCATTATACTCACCTAGTAGCTCGGCAACTTTACTCTCGTCACCAGATTGTTCGGCTTGTTTTATCTGCTCGGTTAATAGTAGTTTTTTTTCGGTTTGATTATTTTTGGTTAATTTTGAAATTAAATCACGCAACTCCCTAAGTCGCTCATTGGCATCAAACTTAGCATAGAGTTCTTCAGCTTTGAATACTAGTATTTTGACATAGTCATCGACATCTTTCAAATCTTCTGGCGTATCTTCAGTAAAGGTTGCTTGATTATTTATTTCCAAATATTCATATACTCGCTGTCTTTCTGGGCTATGAAACACCAGCCTGCGCGCATCTGTCTCTAGTAAACGACGGGTTATCGGGTAGGCAACTAGCAAACACAATATCTGATCTTCAAACATCTGCTGATCAACATCAACTTTTTCTATGTTGTCAATTTTACTTTTCCTGTAGGTTGGTTCATCGACTTTTTGCATATTGAACTTAGATCGCATTGCTTCATCGCTCACATCTATTTGCTTAGCCAACCGTGACAAATAGTGATCCTGCTCAACACTGTCCTGCAAATTTGCCACTACTCCCAAAATAACATCTGTAAACTGTCGCTTGCCATTTGCTGTGCTTAGATCATACTGAACACTGTATCTATCTATTAGCCAATCAACCGCATATTTCTGGCTAACAATAGCCTGTTCCCACAGTTTTGGGTCAATTTTTATCAACTCATCCGGGTCTTTGCCCTCGGGGATATCAATAATCGATAATTGAATTCCAACTCCTTGCGCAACAGTTATAGCCCGCTCAGCAGCGGCTATGCCAGCCTTGTCCTGGTCAAAACACAATCGAACATCAGTCGCAAACCTCTGCAATATTTTTAACTGATCTTTGGTTAATGCTGTACCAGCAGTAGCCACAACATTTTTAACGCCAGACTGGTGACTAGCAATAACGTCTAAGTTACCCTCTACAATCACCACAAACCCCGCCCGCCGAATAGCATCTTTGGCTAAATTTAGTCCAAAAACATGGCGACTTTTATCATAAACAATAGTCTGGGGAGTGTTTATGTATTTTGGAGCATTGTCATCATTTTCTAGCAGTCGAGCTGTAAATCCTATCGGCAACCCCTGAGCATCTGTTAGTGGTATCATTATCCTCCCCCGGAACATATCAGACAGCCCCCGATAATTTTTCGAGCTTAAGCCCGATGCTTTGATAATATCTGGCTCAACACCCCGTTTTTGCAGAAATTCTGCAAGCGCTTTGCCACCATTTGGTGAATAACCTATCCGAAAATTACTTACTGTTTGTTTGTTAAATAACCGTTTTTTGGTTACATAATCCAGTGCATTTTCATTTTTTAACAGTGTTTGCTGATAGTATTTAGTGGCTAGCTCTAGCGCTTCTAGCACCTTGTCTTTCTTTTTTTTATATCCACCGTCATTTTTTCGATATTCCGCCAGATCCACCCCAGCCTTGCGAGCTAATATTTCCAGTGCGCCCTTAAAATCTACCCCTTCCATATCCATAACAAAGCTAAAAATATTTCCACCTTTGCCACTGCTAAAATCATGCCATATCTGTTTTTCAGGGCTAACCATAAAACTAGGTGTTCGTTCGTTGCTAAACGGCGACATGGCCTTGTAATTTCTCCCAGAACGTTTCAGCTCAACATAATCACTGATAACATCTTCCACTGATAATCGTGACTTTATTTCCTCAACAGCATCCATATGACTTAATTGTACACTTTTATATGTGCCAATAGCTATTTTCAAGATGATGGACATATATTTGACCAAATTGATGTAAGTTTAAATGTTTGCTCTATAACCACAACCGTTGTTATAATTGTAGTAACATGCAGCCAAACCAAAACCCATACGAATTTATCACAAACGAATCAGTCGCTCCTAGAAAAAATATCTTTAATAGTGGTAGTATGAAAAGTCGTATTATATTAGTTTCTATTATTGCCCTAGTCATACTTGTCGCTATTTTAGTTGGTTCAAGTCTGCTTGGTCGCGGAAAACAAACCAATGCCGATAGACTTTATCTATTAAACGCTCAACAACTCGATCTTATCGATATAACAAAGATAGGGGCAGACAAAGTGCGTGATCGCAATGCTAATCTAACAATGTCAACTGCCAACGCGACATTGTCGTCGCAAAATGTTGAGCTAGCCAAAATAACAAAAAATATTACTGGCAATAAAAAACCAGAAAAAATAATACTACTAAAACGAGACACTAAGTTTAAAAAAACACTCGAATCAGCCGAATCTAGCGGCAAATACGAAGAAACTTTTTTGGGCCTATATGCCAACAAACTCGACGCCTACGCTACCCAGCTAAAGGGCGCCTACGCAACATCTAGTGGCAAAACCAAAGAAAAACTAGGCGCATACTACCGTCAGCTCGATGCCATAAAACTAACACAACCAGACCAACAAAACACCCCGTAACTCTATCTACCTAGTACAATGCCGGCCGCTGCGACCATAAAACGTCCGCCTTTGAGCCCTGCTGTCCGCTTTCTAGCCTCTTCATATGCTAGATCTTTACCCTTGTTAACAGCCGTATCTCGCCAATCCTTAGAGTCTTTTCTAGCTTTGTCACCTACCGCTAAACCTGCACCCGTTAATGCTTTGCGAGCAGTTTTTTTCGGTCTAAATAACGCCTTCAAAACTCCTGTTTTTCGCACTTTTCCATCTTTATAAAGTCCAGCATTTTCTACGGCGCCAGCCAAAGCAACCGAACCATAGTCCTTAGCAACCTGCTTGGCTTTTTCCTGCACCTCTGGTCTGCCTAAAAAACCTTTTGCAAAATCTAATAATCGCCTAGCCATACTGCGACCGTTTCCCTTGCCACTTTCGGAATCGCCTTCAGTACCTAGATCTTCTCCGCTACCAGAAATACCATAATCAGCATAGGTATTAGGGCCCCAATCATCAAATTCCCCACCAGTATCCCAGTCGCTTCCGCCAGTATCCCAGCTACCCGATTCAGCACCGGTATCCCAGTTATCACTATCCAACCCCCCAGAACCGATACCCCATTCAATATTTGTACTGACACTACCCCAGTCATCAGTACCGCCCCATGGAGTTTCACCACCTCTACTTGTGGGGTAGTTACCAGCCCGAAACATTATGTTACCACACCGGAAACTACTATTAATGAATTACCCACGAGCTTCCGCTCGGGGAATTGAAAAGAAGGCATTAAATCCACGAAGTCAACCTTGTATACTATATCCTCATGATCATGACGAGTCATACTAAAACTACAAACGACCATTACCAACTATATCCTCGAGAAACTCTCGAGTAACTTCCCTACCCGAATGTTTTGCAAGTTCCATCCTGTCTCGTAAATAACCATCACCTCTGGGGTCAAAATTTGAAGGAACTACCATAACACCATCAGTTTCAGGCTCTTCAACTAAAAGAAAACTGGTCGATCCTTTAAAATATTCTAATGCGCCTCTTGCTTCGGCTAGGATCTGAGCCTCTTGCTGTTCTCGTGTCTTAGGGGCTGTATCGCCCCCCCCTACGGGTCCTTTTTCTGTCATTTTTTCCTTCTTTCTGTTTTTAATTTAACATTAGCATAATACACCTATATTGGTATTTTGTCAAGCTTATGTTTTATATAAACTGGCTATGTTCAGATACTAGTATGTAGCTGTGACGCATAAGGTCTTGTACTTCTTCGATGGTTAGCTGGCCACTACATATAATAGTATTCCAATGTTTTTTGTTGAGATGGTAGCCTGGTAACACAGTTTCGTATTTGTCACGCAAAGTTTTGGCAAGCAGTGGGTCACATTTTAGACTAATGCGAACGGGGTTAGAGCCCTCGGCAATAAGAGCAAACATTTTGCCTTCGCCCGTTTCTTTGTTTCCTATTTTGTATACAGCCACCTCTTTGCCAAACGGATAGTCTAGCCAGGTGTTTGGCATAGTCAACAAATATTGTTCAAGTTCATGGTGATTCATCACCAATTAGGTTACAGCGCCAACCTCGTATGGTCAAGTTGTTGTAGGTTTTGAAACTTGAAAAAACTGTAGGTAAAATTTTAACTCGGCTATAGATTCTTCGATATCATTCAAAGCCTGATGAGTTTCGGCTTTGGTAAAATCTATATCATATTTGTTTTGCATGATTATTTTAAAGCTACTCACATCTAACATGCGGTAGTGTAACAGCTGATCGATCTGGGGCCACCACTGACGGATAAATCGTCTATCTTGGTGGATACTGTTACCAGCGAGTATAGCGGACTCTTCACCAAAATGATCTGAAATAAACTCCGTCAATTCACTGACAACCTGTCGTTCAGCTGGGGCTATTTTGACCCTATCTACTAGTCCACTACGACTATGCATGTTTTGGCAAAATTCATTCATATTATTTAACACTTCGCTGTGCTGAAATACGGCCGATTGATAGCGTCCGAGCTCGTTGAAATCCATATCTGTTACTATAGTGGCTACTTCTAATATTTTATCAATTTTAGGGTCAAGCCCTGTCATTTCCAAATCTACCCATAGTAGCTTGGTCGATTTGTCATGCTTTGTATCTGTCATGGCTATATTATACTAACTAGCTAACAGATTTGCCTAATATCAGGGCGATGAGTGCCATGCGGATATATAGGCCATTTTGCATTTGATCGCTTAGGTAGACCGAGCGAGGGTCTGAGTCAACCTCTGCACTTATTTCACCCACGCGTGGCAGTGGATGCATAAGTATCATGTTAGGTTTTGCCCAACTCATAACCTGGCTATCAATAACATACGGATTGTCTGTTGGTGATGTATTAGTCAATATTTGTTCAACAGTTGGCAATGAATATAACTGAGCTACTAGATCGGCAGATAATTTGCGATGTTCAAAGCTTCCTTTTTTAAGAGTATTTAACCTAGCAATCATTTCTTCTATGGCAATTCGATAATATATGTCAATATTTTGTCGCTGATGATCAGTGCCAAAAGCAACTATTTTGTCTATTTTAGATAGTAGAACGTCACCAATATCCGCACCTAACGGTGTAGATATTCGCTCCCGTTGCAGACGCACTACATATGCTACATCTGTTTGACTAAATGGCTCTTTTAAGTCATTAAACAATTTTACTTTTGCTCCCAATTTTTGTAATTTATTTATATTTGTTTTTAGCATCTGCAATTCATCTGGTGCAACAAAATTTAGCGTAATATCACCGGCTGTATCAATAGCAGCAAGCTCAGCTAGTGATTTGACAGTTCGACCATGTTTAAGGTCACCGATCATGGTGACTGTTTTTCCCTTGACTCCACCAAGCTTGCTGTAAATAGTGTACAGATCAAGAAGCGCTTGAGTAGGATGTTCACCAGCACCATCACCGGCGTTTATTACAGGTACTGGTGATATCTGAGCCGCTTCACTTAAAGCACCTGTTCTAGGGTGCCGTATAACCATCAAATCAGCGTACTGGGCATTGGCAATAATATCATCACTAAATGATTCACCCTTGGAAACAGAAGAAAAATGTGGATTTGTTTCTGGCAATGTCCCTGCACCCAATCGTTGGACGGCTGACATAAATGATTTGTAAGTTCGTGTCGACGGTTCTTTAAAATTTATATCTACCTGATGAAATGGCAACAAATCAATGCCTTTTTTCGGACTCGTGCGAATCAACCTCATCTTATCTGCTTGATCAAATAATATCTGTATAGATTTAATATCTAGCTGACTAGCTGATATAAACGATTTACCAGTAAAATCACCTTTTATTGGTTCAGCTTTATATATTTTTGACATTGATACCTCCAGTTTTAAAAAATGAGCCACTTATGTGACCCATTTATGATGAAAAATCCTTTTTGAGCCGTTTGCTCATACAATACCCCTAAATACTTTTACTTTATATATTTAATCACTATATGCAATGTGTTTACAACAATAATTATAGCAATTTCAAAACAAAAACTACATTTTGAAAGTTTCTGCATTAGGGTTGCTAATAAATTTTACATTTTGTTGGGTGCAGTTATACCCAGTATCTCTAAGCCCGCTTTTAGAGTATCAGCATAACGTTCAACCAATGCTCGCCTTATGGCTTCACGTTCATCACCAATAACCTTGCTGTTCTCGTAAAACCTATTGAACGCCTGTGCTAGTTCATACAAATAAGTACAAATATGATGTGGCATTAGCTCTGTTATGGCACGATTTAGAGCTATTTGATAGTGTGTTAACGCACGAGCCAATGATCTTTCGTGAGTAGTTAAACTGTTAAATATTGTGGCATTTTGAATAGTTGATTTCTCTAAAATACTTCGGGCTCGAGCATGAGCATACTGTAGATATGGCCCGCTATTGCCCTGTAGACTTACAGATTCTTCAGCATCAAAGGCAATATCACCCCCCAGGCGCTGTTTTAAAAACGCATATTTAATTGCACCGAGTGTAATAGTTTTTGCAATACTAGGCTCATTTTCTTTTTCAACTATCTTGGTTACCGTTTCCAAAACATCTACAGCCGTTGTGACATTTCCTAGTCGCGAACTCATCTTCTTACCGTCACCAAACTTAATTATACCATTGGTCAAATGTGTCATGTTACCATTTAGTTTTGGCATCAATTCACCTGCCGCCGCAAAAACAACTTTCATAT
>CAYQBK010000073.1:0-11959 GCA_964415715.1 uncultured Candidatus Saccharibacteria bacterium | reverse complement strand
ACATCACCTTCGGCGAAGTCGGCGGCATTAAAGTTTTTCAGTAAGTCTACAAGTATTTGGTTATCGATGGTTGTGTAATTTTTCGGTAGAACGCCACGTAGATCCTCGTTCTCGCGCTCAATAGCTTTCATGGCATCGTTAATTGCTCTGCCGATATCTGATCCCTCGGGTAGGCTGAGTAATGTTTTGAAACGTGCCTCAGTCGGTAGGTACATTACGCCCTCAGCCTGTACATCAAGCTTGTCGGGATTGTTGTTGTTGAGCTTTTTTGTCAGTGCCGTAAATTTGTAGTCGGCGTATTTTAGGAATATAAGTCCTAGTACTGGCGTTGAGTATTCATTTGAGCTGAGTTCTGAGTTGGAGCGGAGCCCATCGGCGGCATTCCATAATCGGTCTTCTAGTGATTGTTGTTTTGTTGGCATATTACACAATATTATATCTGTAAACGTGATTTTTTTACACCCGATAGCAAGATTTTTTATACTTTAATTCTTTTTCGAGATAATGAAGATAATCCTAGCTTTAAGACAGGGATAACGGTATTATAAAATTGTCTCGATTCCAAGTAAGAAATTCAGTACAAAGATTACTTTGTGCGTAATTAAGCCATAAATGGGCAGCGACGCACAAAAAGAGTAGGCTTAATTGCTTGCTTGGGATCTAGACAGTCCAGCGTGGCTGTCCTTTTATATATAAGACAGCTTCTGGAAATATCAACTAAAAGGAGGCTGTCATTATGACAAAACGAAAAAAAATAGTTATCGGCGTTGTCGCCGCTGTAGGATTACTAATTGTTATAGGAATTGCGAGCGGTGGTAGTAAGCAATCTGCTAGCACTTCTAGCAACAATAATAATCAACAAAAGAACCAAACCAAGACCGCAACGGTTGCCAAGCTTAACGAACCGGCAAGAGACGGAAAGTTTGAGTTCACTGTAAAAAGCGTTACCTGCGGCAAAGCAACTGTCGGGGCAAATGAATACCTGAAGAAAACCGCTCAGGGGCAGTACTGTGAGGTTAGCCTAAGCGTAAAAAACATAGGCAATGAAGCACAACAGTTCTTCTCCATGAACCAGGCGCTATATAATGCATCTAACCAAAAGTATTCAGCTGATGATCAGGCAACTGCGTATACGAGTGCCAATGGAGACGCATGGATAAACCAAATTAATCCAGGCAACTCCGTAGACGGTATTGTAGTATTCGATCTACCAAAAGATCAGACACCAACAACGGCCGAGTTACATGACTCAGCTTACTCAAGTGGCGTAAAAGTAAACTTACAATAAGCTAAATCAAGCAAAATAGCGGTCTTTAAAAAGCCGCTATTTTATTTTCAAAAATTCACTAGACTTACGTTTTATTTAGAGTATTGTTGGTTGTTAGCCATGCTGGACAATGACGAAACAATAAAATATTGCCTATACGCCCGTAAATCTAGCGAGCAAGATGAAAGGCAAGCGATGAGCATCGATTCTCAGCTTAAAGAAATGGCTGACTTAGCCATAGCCAAAGGGTTAAATGTAGTAAAAGTTAAACAAGAAAGCCACTCGGCAAAACTGTCTGCCCAAAGACCTGTGTTCATGGAGATGTTAGAAGAAATTAGAAATGGTGAATACAATGGGATACTTTCATGGGCACCGGACAGGCTAAGCAGAAATGCCGGAGACTTAGGTTCGTTAGTAGATTTAATGGATGCGAAAAAGCTACTACACATAAAAACCCATTCCCAAGAGTTTAGCAATAATCCTAATGAAAAATTCCTACTCATGATCCTGTGCTCACAAGCAAAACTAGAAAATGACAACAGGGCTATTAACGTAAAAAGGGGAATTCGTGCCAAATGTGAAATGGGTTGGCGACCATGCATGCCACCGCTTGGCTATTACACCCGAGCAGCCAACGGAAAAGAGCGAGATGTTGTAATCGATGGAATAAGAGCGCCATATATTAAAAGAATGTTTGAAATGTCAGCTTCAGGGAAGGGCGGTAGGCATATACGCAAGTGGCTAGAAGATAATGAAGTTAAAACCCGTTCAGGCAAAAAGATACCGCTTAGTGCAATATACAAAATCCTTGGAAATACATTTTATTACGGTGATTTTGAATATCCTAAAGGAAGTGGCCAATGGTATAAGGGAAAGCATGAACCAATTATTAGCAAGGAACTTTTCATGGAAGTGCGAGAGCAGCTTAAAGTACCAATTAAATCTAAGTGGGGCGCAAAGCAGTTTCCGTACAAACAATTTTTAAAATGCTACTCCTGCGGTTCAAGTATTGTTGGGGAAGAGAAATTCATTGCAAAAAAGGACGGATCACGAAAACAATTTGTATATTATCATTGCTCGAGGCAAGTTGATTATGACTGCAAAGAAATATTTGTTAGAGATGAGGTAATTAAAAGCGAACTACTGAAGCTATGCGATAAATTGATCACCGATACCACTACACTCGAGCCAGGTCTTAAAGGAGCAATAAGTAAATATTCTAAGATGATGAAGTCCACATACAAAAGTTCAAGAGTAGATATGACAAGTGGGTATGTAAAGTATGTGCTAAATGAAGGATCGCAGTTTGAAAAGTCAAGGCTAGTAAGAAACCTAAGTATCAAACTAGTTCTGCATAACGGAAAGCTAATTCAGGCTTAAACACTCGCAAGATAAAGCAGGTTAGATACCAAAAAGGTCTAGAATAAATTTTCATCTGTTAAGTAGTTTTTTGTATAAAAATAGAAAGCCCTTAATCGGGCTTTCTATAGAACCAGAATGTCGTACATTTACAGATACGAATAGGCATTCTGGTCACCTTTGATGTCCATCTTGGCTAGGGTGGAGGGATTCGACCTGCTTTTAGCAGGCCCACAACTTCTGCTTTGAAAGCATAGCTTTCAAGTGAAGATTGCCTTGCAACCCGCCACTGGCGGGTTTCACCCCGAATGGCATTCGGGTGTTCGAATCCCAGCCAACACTAATCATGAAAAAAGCCGGACAAAAAGTCCGACTATTTTCATGGCTAGGGTGGAGGGATTCGAACCCCCGAATGCTGGAACCAAAATCCAGTGCCTTACCACTTGGCGACACCCTAATATATAAATTATAGCTGAAATGTACGAGGGGCTCGAATTAGATTCTCGTCACGATCTCGGTGAAACAAAGTTTCAGCCGAGTCTCGACCCGCTCTCAACATACTTTGAACAAGTTCAAAATCTGTTTTCGAGGTTCTGAAGCACCACTAGTGCTTATCATCCGAATACCGGAACCAAAATCCAGTACTTTGGCACGTTCCGCTCCCCCAAACTTTTGCTTACTACAAGTATAACATTGTAATCAGAAAAGGTTTCTTGCAACCAGCCACTGGCTGATTTCACAATCGGCGACACCTTAATATTTTTTACGGAGCCAGTAAATTATACCTCATTTTGAACGAATTATAAATATAGAGTAAACTAAATGTAACAATGATAAAAATCATCAGCCAATCCTCAAATCAATTATATAAACACATTTTCAAACCTATAGTATTTAAAATCAATCCTGAGACTGTGCACGATTCTACATTAAATATTTCAGCTATATCTGGACATATTGGACCAATAAAATACCTACTAAACAAAACTTGGGCCTACGACAACAAATCACTCGAACAAACTGTAGATGGCCTAAAATACATAAACCCAATAGGGCTGGCGGCTGGTTGGGACAAAGACGCCAGAACAATAAGCCTAATGCCCGCCATAGGTTTTGGCTTTTGCGAGGTTGGCTCTATTACCAAACATGCCTATAGTGGCAACCCAGGCACACGGCTATGGCGACTAAAAAAATCACAAAGTATACTGGTGTATTACGGACTCAAAAACGAAGGCGTCGACATTATTGCGCCAAGAATAAAAAATACACACAGCAAAATACTAGTAGGAACTAATATAGCCCGCACAAACAGCCCAGACTGCGCCAATGACAGTGTTAGTGTCGAAGATTATACATATTCGTTCAAAAAACTTGCCAATATTGGCGACTATTTTACCGTCAATATTAGTTGCCCCAACACCTATGGTGGCCAGCCATTTCACGACAAAAAACGACTAGACATGCTGCTAACTAGTTTAGACAAAATACCAACCAAAAAACCGGTTTATATAAAAATATCACCAGACATATCAAAACAAGAAAGGCAAGATATAGCAAAGCTGTCATTTCAGCACAATGTCCAAGGTTTTATATGCGGCAACCTTACTAAAAACAGAAAATTGGCCAGCATAAAAGACAATGATATTCCTGCGGTTGGTGGTATGAGCGGAAAAATAGTTGAAAATTTATCAAACGAGCTTATATCTGACATGTATAGTTTAACTGCTGGCAAAAAAACTATCATTGGGCTAGGTGGAGTATTTACAGCTGATGATGCCTATGAAAAAATCAAACGCGGAGCCAGCCTGGTACAGCTAATAACCGGCTTAATATTCCAGGGGCCACAAATAATAGGGCAGATAAACCAGGGCCTAGCCGAACTATTGGAAAAAGACGGCTACACCAATATTAACCAAGCGATAGGAAAGGTAAATAAATGAAACAGGAACAACTAACAGACGGGCAACATAAAAAGTTTTTTGACATAGCAGCCAAAGCATCTAGAAATGCAACCTGCAACAGGGCCAATTGCGGAACGGTTATTGTAAAAAACGGTAAAATATTAGGCGAGGGCTGGAATTCGCCACCACAGAACAATGAAGAACGACGCACGTGTAACGGAGATTATGACTATACTAAAAAACCACGCTATGATTTAACATGTTGTATACATGCCGAATGGAAAGCAATATTAAATGCCTGCAAAAACTTTGGTCACGACATAGAGGGTTCTACATTGTATTTTATGCGGACAGATGCCGATGGCAACTTCATGAATGCCGGCGAGCCATATTGTACAGTCTGTAGCCGGCTAGCCATGGAGGCAGGCGTAACAAAATACATAGTCATGAATGATAATGTAGTCGAGATATACGACATAGCCAAATACGACCGAGCCTCATACAGCTACCATTTAAAATAGCTTAACCCTGAACAATAACTGCTTAATTTTGTTCTTGCTTTTCTACAAATAGCCTTTCTACGGCTATTTGTATTGCATCATTTACTCCATCTATTGTCCAAAAAAACACTTCCTCGTCACCATCGCTTTTCATTAATGTTAACAAAACCCTTTCAATCGAACCATCGAATTTATTACCCAACCTAATACCTTCAGACAAAACTCCAAGCAATAGACTTACGCAACCCATTGATACCGCTATTCTTTTACTAGGAATAGTAATAGATTCCGCAAAGGACCTGTATGGGCCATTGGGTACAATATAAGATTGTGAGACCATTGGCGGAACAGCCTCACTCGACCCATCCTTACAACACTCCTCTACCACGGTAGCCCATAGTCTCTGCTGGCCACCAGTGCAAATTATTGGTAGATACTCTCGACTACCCGGAAATTTCAATTCATTGTTCATACAAATAATCCTACAATTACTTATAGGGTTAATCTACTCTCTCTGAGATTGTCAATACTATATTGCTAAACTGTCAAATATAATGATTAGATAAAAAATAAAAACTATTTTTTGGTTGATTTGGTAGCGTCTTCGTTGATTTGGCGAATAACACGCTGTGGGAACGGAATTTCAATATTATTTTTGTCAAACGCTTGTTTTATACGCATACGAAATTCACTAGCAACAGCCCACTGACGCCCTGGTTTGACCTTGCCCTGGGCCCTAAATGTCAGCTGAGATTCGTCGAACCGAAGCATTGTTTGATATATTATTGGGTCAATAAAATCTGCCTTCCATACTGGATCATCCAACATGGCCTTGCCTGTATCGTTGACCACTTTTTTCACCTTTTCTATATCAGCATCATAGGCTACACCTAGCTCGATATTGACATTGGAATAGCCATAGGTTTTGTTGATGATAGCCCGGGCCATACTGTGTGGTACTATGTGTAAATTGCCATCGACATCACGTAATTTGACAATTCGTAGGGTTATATCATCAACCGTGCCGCTGTGATCTGGGTCTAAAACAACCGTGTCACCAACCCTGTATTGATCCTCCAAAAGTGCCATCATACCAACATAAAAATCCATAATAATATCCTTGCCCGCAATACCAATAGCAATACCAACAATACTAGCACTAGCAAACAGAGCCGCTAAATGCTGATGTAACGGCGTCTGATTGACGATAAGCATAATACCAACGACCCAAATAACAACCGAGCTGATACTACGAAATGCCTTGGATAAGGTGTCAAACCGTTTTTGGCCTATAGTGGCCCTGTGTGATTTGACCTGTTTTTTGTATGCTTTTCTAAAATATCTGATTATAAGCTGGTCGACTACCTTTTGGGCAAAATACATACCAGCAAATATCAAAACAATTATCAAGATAGCCACCAAAAACTCCGAATCAATGTATTTTAACAATAGTTGATTCAAACTAGCGAATATCATTTGCATTTTTATATTCCTTTATTACCTATCTAGGGTATCATATTTACATATATGGATTCAAAAGATTTCGCGAAGCAGTACGCACAACTAAACCCAGCTCAAAAGCTTGCCGTCAACACCATAGACGGTCCAGTTATGGTCATAGCGGGACCAGGAACAGGTAAAACTCAACTATTGACACTCCGAGCTGCCAATATATTACAAAAAACAGACACCGAGCCAAAAAACATACTATGTTTAACATATACCGAGGTTGGCGCACGCAATATGCGTGACAGACTAGCCAAACTTGTGGGTCAGGCCGCCTATGATATACGTATATCTACATACCATGGACTAGGTAGTGAGCTTATCCGTCAGTATGGCGAATATTTCAACCAATACGGTGACGAGCAGCCAGTCGATAAACTAGGCCAGGACAAAATATTGCATGAAATATTTGATGAACTACCGGCAAGCAATCCACTGTGGCGTGCTGATATTTACTTAAAAAATACTCTTGACTTTATAAGTGAGTGCAAAAGGGCACTATTGTCACCAGATGATATTCGTATTATCGCTAACAGCAACAAGCAGTTTATTGAACGGGCGTCAAATATAACTATGCAGTATATACCAGCCTTTCCGCGCGTCAACAAACAGGTTGTTAACTACTTTATTGATCTGTTAGAACAAATAAATCCAGTCATTTCCGAACAGAAACTGCCAGCTAGGATAAAACCGCTAAGTGAACTATTTTACAACGATTTATCATCAGCCATAGCTGAATATAATGAAACAAATAAAACCACCCCTATAACCAAATTTAAAAACAAATGGCTAGAAAAAAACAATCAAAACCAATGGATACTACAGGGCAAACGTGACATATACAAACTCCAGGGAGGGGCAGATATATATGAAAAATATTTGACCGCTTTACATAAAAATAAACTTTTTGACTACGACGATATGATCATGCGAGCAATCCATGGACTAGAACAAAATGATGATTTGCGTTACAGTCTGCACGAACAGTATTTATATATTATGCTCGATGAATTTCAGGATACCAACCTAGCACAACTACGACTTGTGGAACTATTAACAAACAACCCTGTTCACGACTGCCAACCAAATATATTGGCTGTTGGCGATGATGACCAAGCGATATTTAGCTTTCAGGGTGCCGAGCTGGGTAATATGGTCAAATTCACTGAAATGTACAAACATGTATCTATAATCACCCTAACTGACAATTATCGATCACATGCCGACATATTACACACTGCTCATAATATTGCCCAAAATATAGATGAACGATTGACTACCACTCTAGGGAAGGGTGATAAAATACTATCTGCTAAAAACCCAAATATTACTAGCGCCAAGATAACTAGGCAACATTTTAAAAGTGATATTGCCCAGTACGATTGGGTAGCCAAACAAGTGGATAAATTAATCAAAAATGGCACTCCGGCCAGTGAAATAGCAATATTGGCACCAAAACACAAATACATAGAACCACTTGTGCCATATATGATGGCCAAAAATATCCCCATACGTTACGACAAACGAGAAAACGTTCTTGAAGACAAATATATTGTTGAAATAATAAACATGGCTCAGCTTGTTATGGCGATCGCTGACAATAATTTTGCAGCCGCTAATAGCCTATGGCCAATAGTACTAAGTGCCGACTATTGGCAGATAGCTACTAGCACCATATGGCAACTTAGCTGGCAAAGCTATGACAACAACTTTGTAGATGATAAAACAAGTTACTGGCAAGCTCTTATGATGGATAACGCCGACCTAAAACCAATAGCAATATTTTTTGCCAAACTAGGCCAGCTCCAGGCCAATGAAACGCTTGAAACAATGTTTGACTACCTAGTAGGCGTTGAAAAACTAGACCTCAAAGAGCCCGACATGGACGAGTTTCAATCACCCTACTATGAATACTACTTTGGCACTAAAGCCCGTGACAAATCGCCTACGACGTTCACAGCTATACTTAGCAACCTAACAGTCCTCCGCCAAAGCTTGCGTGAATATCGTCGCGAAACAGACCAACCACTACGACTGCAAGATATGCTTGATTTCATAGCCGATTATCAGGCGGCTGGTGAAAAATTGCTAAATACTAGCCCATATCACAGTTCCGACGACGCAGTCCAGCTCATGACAGCTTATGGCTCAAAGGGCCTCGAGTTTGAAACAGTTATAATACTAGCCACTCACGACGAAGTGTGGGGGATAAAAGATCGAAGCCCCAACAACAATATAAGCCTACCTCCAAACCTAGCTCCAATACGCCGAGCTGGTAGTACCAAAGACGAAAAACGACGTTTGTTTTACGTGGCCATAACCAGAGCAAAAAACAATTTGATATTGACAAGTTATAGCCAAAACTACGCCGGTAAAACAAGAACCAGTTTGGAGTTTTTGAATGAAGTTGACAACCTATCACCAAATCTAGTCACCCAGCACCAACAAATACACACTGATGACAGTGAAGTGCCTGCCATAGAAACTCTACAACATTTTTGGACTAGTCGGCATGCAGAAGGTGTCTATGATGCTAGCATGCGTGACATCGTGTTACCAAGGCTTGAAACATTTCAACTTAGCGCTACACATTTAAATAACTTTACAGATCTTGTTTATGGTGGACCCGAGGCCTTTTTCACAAATACTATACTCAAATTTCCCAAAGCACCGACCAGCGATGGCCAGTTTGGCAATGCTATACACGAAACGATCGAGGCTATGCAACACAACCTAAAACGAACTGGTGAGCTACCAGACACCGACCAATCAATAGAGATTTTTTACAAAAAACTAAAACAAAAAAAACTCAGCGACAACGAATACAAACGCCTAGCAGGGCGGGGGTCAGAAGCGCTAAAAAAGTTTATACCATGGTGGTGGCACAACTTCACACCACAAGCCCAAACAGAATATAGTTTTAGGAATGAAGGTGTTTTTATTGGCGATGCTCACCTAAGTGGGAATCTTGACCAAATATTAGTAGATGCTGATACCAAGCAGGTTAGGGTGGTCGATTTTAAAACCGGTAAAACTCATAACAGGTGGATAAAAGATATAAAAACCCACAAATACAAACAGCAGCTAATATTTTATAAAATACTAGTTGAAAACAGCCATAGTTTCAAGGGTTACGATGTTGACGAAGCCAAGCTAGTTTTTGTTGAACCTGATAGCTATACAGGCGACATGAACGAACTACCGATAGTTTTTAAAAGTGATGAGATAGAACATACTACCAAACTAATACAAGCAGTCTGGAAACGTATCAAAAACCTTGACTTGCCTGACACCAGTCAGTTTAGTCCCGACCTAAAGGGTATCGAAGCTTTTGAAGATTGGCTGATAAAAAATACTGCTTGAAATATGTTTACTGTACTAGCAGCCAGGTACAATATCAAAATAGAAACTACCGATCAATATCCAGTAAGACATTAAAAGACCAGCAGAAGCTGGCCAATTAATATATTTTATACTTGGTTATTTTTTACTAGCTTTTTTGCTAGTCGATTTTTTAGCTGTAGATTTTTTAGCTGTTTTGGTCGCAACTGACTTTTTTGTCTCTGCTTTAACCTCTGTTTTTTCAACTTCAGCAGCCGTAGGAGCGGAAACAGTAACTACTGCTGGCGCTTTCTTGGTCAGGCCTGATTTAACCATTGGGCTAATAACTGTAGCAACTAATCCAAATCCAATAATAGATCCAACAAGTGGTCCAAGTATGTAGTTGAGATCAATCCCAACTCCTACCGCTAAACCAAAGCCTAGCGCAGGGTTTAGAACCGCAAGTGAAACAAGACTTGCCACAACTAGACCAAGGAACAAACCTGCTCCAACCGTAAACGCTGCCTGGTGGCCATCTAGTTTTTGTGTAACCACACTCGCAACCGCTACAGCAAATATAAATGAGCCCAGAGCTTCAGCAATAAATACTCGCCAATCCAAAGTTGTGTGGATAGTAAAATTTAGCTTTGTATCAATAAGCACCATAAATAACCATGCACCCGCTACAGCTGCCAAACATTGAACTACAATATAGGCAATAGCCCTAGTGGCACTTACAGTACGTATAGCCCACTGGCCGACTGTTATTGCAGGGTTAAAATGTCCACCACTTATTTTTGAAAACGCACTGACAAACGCAGCCACTGTTACACCGGCCGCTATAGCGGTGAAAAACGGATAGCCAAGTCTGCCGACACTTAATACTACTAACATCAAAACAAACGTTCCGATTGCTTCTGAAACTAGTGCTGCAACGTGTTGTTGCTTCATTATATATCTCCTTTAAATTTATCTTATGAACTTAGCTTAAGAAGAAAAGCAATAAAAATCAAGTATATATTTAATAATCATTCATATTAAGTGATAAAATAAGCCCATGTTTGAAGATTATAAAACTAAAGATAGTGTCGTTATTGTATATACCGGCAATGGCAAAGGTAAAACTAGTGCTAGTTTAGGTTTAATGGCTAGGGCGTTAGGTGCAGACTGGTCAGTAGCCTATATACAGTTTATAAAAAGCTGGCAAGTAAATGAACACGAATTTATCAAAAGTATTCAGCCAGTATATAAAGACAAATTGTTTTTCTACAAAGGCGGGGCAGGGTTTTATCATGCTGGTAAGCTCAGTGCCAAAAATGTTAGTGATGACACTCACAAACAAATGGCTAGTGAAACTCTCGACCATGCAATCGCTAAAGCAAGCTCTGGCAAATATGACCTAGTAATATGTGACGAAATAAACAATGCCGTTAACGATGGCTTGTTATCTAAAGCTCAGCTGAAAAAACTCATAACAAATCGATCCACCAAAACTAGCCTATGTCTAACAGGGCGTAATTTCCCAACCGAACTGCTCGGAATGGTGGATATTGCCACAGACATGACAAAGATCAAACACCATTTCGACGAAAAATACTTAGCCAACCCTGGTATCGACTACTAATATTTTCACCTACTACTGTTTATTTTATTTTTGTAGCATTTTCTATATTGATATTAGGTATTTGAGCTTTTACTATAGAAGTGTAGCTGTTCTTTTGGGAGGCAGTTACACGTACAAGGGAAAGTGTAAAAGCAAAACCTTGCGCTGATAATGTTTTATAGCGCTATCGGGATTAGTACTTGCACTATAGAACAAACATTTTAGCTTACACCAAAACCAAATTTGATCAGTTTTGGTCCCAGCTTGTCTTATTACAAGGAGGCATATCAGTAGATACCTTGATGAGTAAAAGGCGGGCTGGGGACAAAAATGGCATATTTGGTGGCGTAAGTCTAAATGTTTGTTCTATGAGTCCCTGATATAGAGCAGCCAGGGTGCAACCGGCCATAGTTCGACTGTCCAAAGTTACGGCTACCTCCTTTGTCGGCTTTGGAGATTAACTGCAGAGCATATGGCCAACCGTCATTCCAACCGGCTGCTC
>CAYQBK010000072.1:0-3408 GCA_964415715.1 uncultured Candidatus Saccharibacteria bacterium | reverse complement strand
CAGTATTTTGTCAAGCCACATGAAAACAAACAGGCTTACGAAGATATCAAACAAGATCGCTGGAACTGGTATTTGTCTATTGGGATAAAAGAAGAAAATCTGCACTGGAAACAACATGATAATCTTGTATTTTATGCATCTGATGCCTGGGATATCGAATATAATTTTCCATCACTTGGTTTTGATGAGATCGAAGGTATACACGACCGGACAGACTATGACTTGTCGCAACATAGTAAGTTTTCAGGTGTTGACCTATCATACGTTGATCCAACTACTGGCGAAAAATATATGCCGTGGGTACTTGAAACATCAATGGGTATGGGTAGGGTATTTATGGCTGTGATATGCGATGCCTATACAGTTGAGCAACTGCCAAATGGCGATAGTAGAACCGTCTTAAAGCTAAACCCAGAGCTAGCTCCTATCAAATACGCCATATTCCCACTACTGAAAAACAAGCCAGAGCTAGTGGCTAAGGCGCGCGAAGTGTACAACAAACTTAGCCAAAAATATATGTGCGAATTTGACGATAACGGCAATATAGGTAAACGTTATCGCCGCCAAGACGAAATCGGTACTCCAAAATGTGTAGTGATCGATTTTGATACGCTAGAAGACGATACAGTTACTATTCGTGACCGCGACACCACCGAACAAATCCGCCAAAAAATATCCGACTTCTAAGTTTATGACTAAAATAACTAGTGCTTATTTTAAATTATTGAAAGATGCCCAAATTGCTCAGATAGCAACCTGTATTTTTGATCAACCATGGGTGGCAAGTGTGTATTTTGTGGCTGACGACGACTTAAATATATATTGGCTTAGTGAAAAACATCGTCGTCATAGTCGTGAAATAGCTAACAATAGCAAAACAGCAATATCTATAGCTATAAAAACAGATATTCCGGTGATAGGCTTTCAAGCATCGGGCAATACTACAGAAGTTAGCGATATTGCTACGGTTGCTAAAATAATGCCAAAATATATCGCCAAATATAGCACTGGCAAAAAGTTTGTTGAACTATTCAAGCAGGGAACTGCTAAACATCGACTATATAAATTTACACCAAAATATGCCCAATTGTTTGACGAACAAAATTATAAACCTGCCGATAACCCAATAGTGATAATATAACCCCAACTCGGTATAAGTAATCCAGCTAAAATAGATATTTACAGGTGTTGTTATGTCGGGTGGGGGAGTTATAATAGTTACATGCCTAAAATCCTGAAAAAAACTCTGTTTGGAAATCCTATCTTACGTACAACTGCCAAGCATTTAACTATAGATGAAATATTATCAGATGACGTTCAGCAAACGATCAAAGATATGCGTTATACCGTCGCTAACAAAAAATACGGTGTTGGCTTGGCTGCACCACAGGTAGGTATACCAATATCGGTAGCATTAATTGCCATTAAACCAACTCTGACTAGGCCTGATAGACAAGTCTTCAACAGGGTAATAATTAATCCGAAAATACTAAAAACTTATGGAAACCGCAAGCGAATGTGGGAGAGTTGTATAAGTTTCGGTACTGGCCCAAATACCCCATATGGTGAAACATATCGATATAAAAACATTGATGTTCAATATTTCGATGAAAACGGCAGAGAGATTGTCGAACATCTAACTGGTTTGCCTGCTCACGTTTTTCAACATGAGTTGGACCATTTAAACGGAGTATTGTTCGTCGATAGGCTAACTTCACCTAAGACATTGGTCTGTGGATCGGAGTTTCGTAAAAGAATATTACCAATCCTAAAAAAAGAAAAGGCACCAGATGGTGATTGATTTAAAATCGAAAAATATCCTGGGCCAAATAAAAAAGAACTGGCGGTTTTATTTAACAATATTAGCAACTATCTTGGCGGTAGTATTTGTGGTGTGGCAGTGGGGGGCTATATCCAAAAGTATTCAGCAAATAAAAACAGCTAACCCGTGGTGGTTGTTGGCAAGTATATTTGCCCAAGTAGCCAGTGTTTTTGCAGCTGCCGCAGTTTATTGGCAATTGGCGCTAAAAAAAACAAAATATTTTAATATATTAATCGCCCAGGCAGCCAGTTTATTTACCTCGCGAGTTACACCTGCAGGTGTTGGCGGGGTTGCCACTATGGGTAAGGTCTTGTCCAATTCTAGGCATAAAGTAGTAGAATTAAGCGCTGTGATTGGCGCCAACGCACTAGTAACCTTCCTTGGAAACGTCAGTATCACTGTCGTGGTTCTTGTGATAAGTGGCAGGTCTTTACTCGACAATTTTAAAATTCCCAAAATTATATTTTTGATACCTATTTTTATATTGATTATTTTCGTGGTTATATATTCCGTAAAAGCTTGGCGTCGTAAAGTAGTAGATTTTATTGATCAAACATGGCAGATATTTAAAACTTATAGTCACAAGAAACATAACTTGGTTTTGGCGTTTTTGGCTGGTACTCTAACTACACTTGGATATATGTTGGCGTTATGGACGGCTGGCATATCGATGGGTGTTGATCTGAGTGTATTGGCAGTCATTGTCACTGTGTCGTTGGGCACGCTTGGGGCCAGCGCTACTCCGCTGCCCGGGGGTGTAGTTGGAGCTGAAGCAACTTTGGCTGTAACGATGTCACAGTTTGGTGTCCCAATAGACCAGGCCTTGGCCATAGCATTTACGTACCGCTTCATTACCTATTGGTTGCCGATACTACCAGGCTACATAACTACCCAATATGCATTAAAAAAACAAATAATATAAATGATATACTGTGATTATGAATAACCAAAAACAAATATGAATATTTTAAGCGAGTTTTTTTCGATTGTTGATGTTTTTGCACGTGGCGGGGGCGGTGGCTCTGGTGGTGGTGGCGGCGGCGGATCTGGCGGATCAGGCGGCTCTGGTGGCGGCGAAAGCATATTTGTGGCAATAGGCTTTGGTGTAGGCAATGGACTTGCCCGAATAATGCAAAAAATTTTTGGTGATGATAGATCTAAACTGCCTACAATTATTGCTACTGCAGTTTTATCGGTACTATTAGTAATACTTGTAATAATTAGTGGTTCATTTTTGGCATGGTATATTGATATTTTGGTTATCATCGGTGTATGGACGGGGGTTTATACCAGGTATCATCGTATCTGGGATAAATACAAAGCAAAAATCAAAAAAACTGGTGCCGATATAACAAAAGCTCGTCAGTCAGATAGTATATGGGATGAGCAAGCTATGATTAAATTTGCGACAGATACATTTATTCGTTATCAAGATGACTGGACGCGATTGGATACAGCCAATTTAACCCAATATAGTACATCCCGTTTTGCCCAAAAAACGGCTCTACAGATGCAACTGCTTCGTGATTTGAATAGGCAAAATGCAGTCATGAACCCAACAATATTAAAAATAGACACGGTTAATA
>CAYQBK010000071.1:0-4893 GCA_964415715.1 uncultured Candidatus Saccharibacteria bacterium | reverse complement strand
TATTTTTTTCTGAAAAAACAGTCCTGTTGTTTACACCTGTGCTGTTTATAGTTTTGGTGACCCAATGTTCGATTGATTTATGGTCCATCTGAGCGGAGTTGACTTTTACACCAAGTCTTGATGATTCCTGAATTTGCCGATATAACCGTACACTTTCCAACAATGCCTTTGTTGGAATACAGGTAGTATTTAAGCATTCACCGCCAATGCTAGACTGCTCTATGATGGCCACTTTCTTGCCTCTGCTAGCTGCGTCGTTTGCCGCTATAGAACCCGCTGAACCTGCGCCTAAAATAGCTAGATCAAATTCATTGATTATTGGTTTTTTATATTTTCCACCCATAACTGATTATATTATACAACAACACCAATGATTGTAATGAATATTGTCTAAATATTTCCCCATATCAATTTGCTTATCCTCGCCAAAAACTATAACATTATTTTATACACAAATGATATACATAATGCGCATATGAATAATAAACCTAAGGATTTTGGAAAACAGTGGTATCGAATGACAGTCGAGGAAGTGCTGGCATTTTTAGTTGTATACCAAAACAGTGGGGTTAGTGCAAAAGATGTGTTCAATAGATCAAAACAGTTCGGGGAAAACATAGATATTAACGAAACAGTCATATCTCGGATGTATAAAACGTCGGTTTTGCGGGACGGCAAAAGGCAAACAATATCAGTTAAAAATATAGTTATTGGAGATATTGTTTTATTGAGTCAAGGTGATATTGTCGGTGCAGACATGCGCATTATTGATGTTGATAAATGTCTTGTACAAGAAGAATACGTTACTGGATCGAGCGCAGTTGTAACTAAAAATTCCTATGCTATTAGGGGTGTGTGTCCAGTTAACCACCAGAGGAATATGCTATTTAAGGGGGCATCGATAACTAGTGGTTCGGCAAAAGCCGTAGTTGTTAGAATTGGCGAAAGTTGCTTTATCCACAAAACTTTAGCAAAATTGTCGTCAAACAAGCACTCACTTCGTAACAGGCGCAAAATAGCCAAATTTGAAAAAAGTCAGATTTTTGTACAAAATGCAGATGTTTTGGCCTCATTGAAGGATATAGACACGATTGTAATAAATATTCCATTAAATGCCGATTCGGTCAAAGAAGCAATAAGAGTATTGGATGTAGGCAAAAAGAAAAATCTGATTTTTGTAACAGACAGTAACATTTATAGGAAATGGGTTAGTGAAATACCTGGGATATTATTTATTGATAAGCAAGCTTTTGACACAAATAGCAATAAATCATTGCTTGAAAACGATCACCCTTTATTGGCGCTGCTCGATGTTGAACAGGCAGATATTTTAAGATATATAAAATTATTAAAGATTAAAAATAGGGATATATTGTGGCTAGATGATGGCAAAGATAGCCAGCTAAGTGGTGCAGCTGCTACATCTATTATCATTGCTGATTCAGCCAAGCCATTATCTATTAGTGAGGCGGATATAGTTTTACCAACCGCTAATAAAAATGAATGGATACGAAAAATAGAAAAATTAGTGTGAATTTATTGACAAATAAGCATAAATACTATACGATGTAGATGTTACCCTAAAAGCAAAAATATTAACAACACAAGGAGAATATGCATGAGCGATATTGCATTGTTTTATGAGTTTTCTCCTACAAATGATCAGGCGATTCTAAACATAGATTCACTTCTAGTATAGATTGCCTAGCTGCGTAGGTGAGAGCCAAACTGCGTCCACAGTATATTTGCTATGGGCGCAGTTTTGTATTGGATATTTTTACTTCGCTATGTTAATAGCTAGTATATTTTGGTATAGTATTTTTCGTAACATCATGGCAGGGTAGCTCAGCTGGTCAGAGCGCAGGACTCATAAGCCTGAGGTCGCGAGTTCAAGCCTCGCCCCTGCTACCAGAAGTAATTCGTTAGAACCTCGAACCTCACAAGGTCCGGGGTTCTTTCTTTCCCAAGGGAGGCGACCTCTGGGGCGTTCCAGCCCCCAATATCCGAGTTTGCGGTCCATCACGGTCCGTTCGGAACGTCTCGTGAGGTCGCCTGATGCCTTTTGTTCGCCTCTGGGGGCCTTCAGAGCCTCATCTGTTAGCTGCGAGAGGTCGAAGGTTTGAGTGGGAACCATCAGGTCCGACTTCCGTTCGCTCCCCAGTTCACCACTGAGCGAGTCTGAGATCAGTCGTCTGTAGGCAGGCGTTAGGTCGCTTTCTGTGATCTCGTCGTCATCGATGTAGATGCGGTCGAAGACGCTCAGATTCAGGTCGCGCCGGGAGTTGTTGTCGGCGCTGAGGTAGTGGCCCGGGGTATTAATTTTTTATATTTTCAAATTTTTGGCTAGTTGTTTTGAACTAAGTTATGATATGTTCATAAAAGATGGAAAATTTTGTAAAGCTAATGCCAGGTTTGTATATAGTGGCTGTTTCTGGTGGGGTTGACTCTGTTGTATTGTTAGATATTTTATCGAAACAACCCGGTTTAGATATTGTTGTTGCGCACTTTGATCATGGTATTAGGCATAATTCGCGTGAAGACGCGGTGTTTGTGGAAAAGCTAGCTAAAGAATACGGTTATCCGTTTGAGCTAGATAGTGGTGAACTTGGCGAGGATGCTAGCGAGGAGACTGCCCGAAATGCCAGGTATGATTTTTTGCAGAAAGTTGCAAACAAATATAATGCCCTGGGCGTAGTAACCGCTCACCATCAAGATGATGTTATTGAGACATGTTTTATAAATATATTGCGTGGCACTGGGCGAAAGGGTATGAGTTCACTAAAAAACCGACCAGGTATATATAGACCCATGTTGGGCATAGGTAAGTCTGATATTGTTGAGTACGCAAAGGCCAATAATATAAAATGGCACGAAGACTCCACTAATACCGACATAAAGTATTTGCGCAATAAAATACGGCTAACGGTTATCCCTAAAATGTCAGAAAAACAGCGAACACAACTACTAAATATTATAAAAAATACAGATGCTATAAACGTAAAAATTGATGACCAGTTAACTGGTCTACTGCGACGTGGTCTACATAAAAACCAGTTGGTACTAAATAGGGCATTTTTTATATCGTTGAACCATGATATCTCAAAAGAAGTTATCCATAATATACTTACAAAATTAGACTGTGGTGACGTAGACAAGAAAACCATAGACAGGGTGGTTGTATTTTGTAAAACGTGGAAACCTGGCAAAAAGATAGAATTTCATGGCGGACAAGCACATATAACAAAGAGATCTATCCGATTTTACACCAAAAAGAAATAAATATTTCACACATATTATATTTACACCAATTTAGGTATTTTGTTTTACCCTTGCTATCGGTATAATAGCCCTACATGGATAAACGTAAATCACCCCCTGCAAAGAAATCGAGTAAGAAAAATTGGATAAAGAACATTGGTTTTTTGGTCATAATATTGATATTTGGTGCTATATTTTTCTTTACCTACAACCAGCCTCAAAAGCTTGAAAAAAAGCCATACAACGATGTTATGAATCGTGCTAATAGTGGTGAAGTTCAAAAGTTAAACGTCGCTGGTGATAATATTGAGGTTACGCTAAAAGGGCAAGATAAGCCCACCCAAACTACCAAAAAAGAGTCAAATGCTGTTTTGTATGGACCCGGTGGGTTATCTAACAGAGATGTTGAAGTAGAGTTTAAGGGTTCTTCAAATAGTGGTGCCACCTGGACGGCATTAGCCATAAACTTGTTGCCGGTGATTATTATTGTTGGTGTGCTCGTCTTTATGCTACGTTCGGCACAGGGGCAGGGCAACCAGGCGATGGGCTTTGGTAAAAGTAGTGCTAGATTGTATGGTAATGAAAAAGAAGTTGTCAAGTTTAAAGATGTCGCTGGAAATGACGAAGCCAAGGTTGATCTAGAAGAAGTTGTTGAATTTTTAAAATTTCCAAAAAAGTTTCAGTCTGTTGGTGCCAAAATACCAAAGGGTGTTTTACTAGTTGGCCCTCCCGGCACAGGTAAGACAATGATGGCTCGAGCGGTTGCTGGCGAAGCTAATGTGCCATTTTTCAGCATATCTGGCTCCGAATTTGTTGAGATGTTTGTTGGAGTTGGTGCTAGTAGAGTCCGTGATCTGTTTTCCAAGGCTAAGAAGAATGCACCTTGTATAATATTTATAGATGAAATAGATGCTGTTGGACGCAAACGTGGTAGTGGTATGGGTGGTGGCCACGATGAACGGGAACAAACACTCAATCAAATATTGGTGGAAATGGATGGTTTTGAGCAGGGTCAAAATGTGATCGTCTTAGCTGCTACAAATCGGATGGACGTACTTGATCCAGCGCTGTTACGACCAGGACGTTTTGATAGGCGAGTTGGGATAGGTTTGCCAGATAGAAAAGATCGCCTAGCTATATTAAAAGTACATTTTGCCAAGAAACCACTCAGTAAGGAAGTAGATCTTGATGCGTTAGCTGCTAAAACTGCTGGCTCTAGCGGTGCGGATTTGGCAAATATTGCTAACGAAGCTGCCATTATTGCTGCGAGGGCTAATAGGACTACAATTACCAATAAAGATGTTACCAATGCTTTTGAAAAAGTAGCTATTGGACCTGAGCGCAAGAGCAAGGTGATGAGCGAAAAGGACAAAGAACTCACTGCTTATCATGAGGCCGGGCATGCGTTGGTTGGTCACGTGCTTCCGGATAGTGATATGGTACACAAAGTTACTATTATTCCTCGTGGCGGTACTGGTGGTGTTACCTGGTTTATTCCACCAGAGGACAAGGACTATCACAGCATTATTGAATACAAAGATGTTCTAGCTCGTATGCTCGGGGGGCGTATTGCTGAAGAAGTAATATATGGTCCAGAGCGTGTCACTACAGGAGCGGGTAGTGATTTGCAAAAAG
>CAYQBK010000070.1:0-9487 GCA_964415715.1 uncultured Candidatus Saccharibacteria bacterium | reverse complement strand
GTGGGTTCGAATCCCACCCTCTCCGCCAAATAAAAGCTTGTCCTTTTGGGCAATTTTTTATTTGTGCGAAAGGGGTTCGAACGGAATTGCATGTCTGCAATCCCCGCCCTTTACCCCAGAACGATCAAAGGAGTTGAGGTCGTATTAGCAAAAGCATACTTCTTGCTGTATAGGTTGAATGTCTCCTTGTCGTACAGACTTTTTGTAATTTCTGAATTTAGCTTAGTCATACGCAAGGCTTACTGTTCGAGTATAATATTTAGATATGAATCCAGAAACCCTGTTAACAACAGATCAACTGAAAGCTATATGCACTCGACACGATATTATTTACCAACATCACACTAGAATAACCACTGGTTTTAGCCACGAGGTTCACAAGCTCAACGACAATATGATAATAAAGCTTTTTAGGCCAGGCGAAATGCTAAAATACCAAACAGAGCTTGTTTTGCTTGGCTCAAACCTAGATTTTCCCAAACCCAAACTCATCGCTTTTTATGAATCGAAAGATGAAAAAGAGCGCAGTTATATCATTATGAGCTATGTAGACGGGGTGTCTTTAGGCGGTGTTTGGCACATGGGCACTGATAGTCAGCGAGAAAAATTAGTCAAAGATATATCAAGGGCACTCTAAACTATCAACACGCTAGACCCAGTGGCACTAGATAACTCTCAAGCGTCATTGAGTAAACGTATAGAAAACAAATTGATCAATTTTGCGGGTCAACTATATTCAAATAATACAATTTCAGCCCAAACAGCAGATAAAATTCGCCAAAAAGCCACCGCTGCACATACATATTTTGACGATACTTACCTATACCCTGTTTATTATGATATTCATCTTGATAATTTTATTGTGAACGGTTCATTTGAACTTCAGGCGGTTATTGACCTAGAAAACGTTGAGCTAGCTGCCCTTGATTACCCCCTGTTTGTTTTGCAAAAAATGACAGATGAACCACATAAATATTTGAGTGAACAAGACGAGCAATTTGCTAATAAGACTGATTATATAAAACTTATCCCCTGGTACAAAAAATATTATCCAGAAATGTTCGCATATAAGAACTTAGTCAAAAGGCTAGAATATTACCAACTTTTGGATACGCTAAACCTTTTACTAGACTGGCCAAAAACCCAAGAACTCATCCGAAACTAGCTCAGCTAGAGACTAGGTTTTGCGTAAGTCGAGTATATGGTTTTGAGGTTTAGTGGTAACCTATTAAGTATATGAATATATATTGTAGTAATTGTGGGCAACTGATACCAAGCACTTCTAATTTTTGTCGTTTTTGTGGCGTTCCACAACATGGCGAAGAAGCGTCAGTATACAAAGCGAGCCAGCCTATAGTAGATCCGGGTGACGAAGTAGTGTCTGTAAAATCTGCTGATATTGAATACATACCCCGTTCTCATTTGAGCCCGGCAGTTATACTTGTTTTTATAGCTAACTACGTGAAAACATCGATAATGTTGTTTTTTTTACTGGCTATTGGTATATATTTTCAGCCGCTTATTTTTAGTTTGGCTTTGTTGTTATGGTTAGTGATATTAGCAGCGATTGCGGTTTTTTCATACACAAATTTTACATATAAGGTTGATGAAGATGGTTTAATGATTGAGTTTGGTATTGTCCATCACAAAACCATATCTGTTCCTTTTGGTCAAGTTCAAAACGTGAATATAGAAAAATCTGTAATAGATAGAATACTAAATCTGTCTCGTATTAGTATAGAAACGGCTGGTAGTGCAAATACGCAGCTTTTGCAAGTTATCGGGGGCTATACCGCAAAATCTGAGGCGTATATACCCGGGCTTACATATAAAGATGCTGCTCGCTTACAGGATATTTTAATAGATGGTAAATTGGACGGAGATGAGTAAATGTCAGACAGTATATTTACAAAAATTATAAAGGGCGAGATTCCATGTCAGAAGGTTTATGAAGACGACAAAACTATAGCTATTATGGATATTCACCCCGAAGCACCAGGCCATGTTTTAGTTGTGCCAAAAATACAGATAGATCATTTTGACGATTTGCCAGATGATTATTACCAGGCAGTTTGGGCAACTGTTCGTAAAATAGCCAAGGCTCAAAAAAAATCGTTTAAGCCCGCACGTGTAGGGTTAAAGGTGGTTGGGTTAGATGTTCCACATGTACACATACATGTTTTACCATTTTCAACCGAACAAGAGTTTCGTTCAATTCCAGATACAAGCCTCGAGCCTGATTATAAACTACTTGAGATTCATGCCAGGAAGATTGCAGAAAATATTGAGATGTAAGTCTTTGGGGTTGAATAATACATGAAAATAAGATTTATATTTGTTGGTCGAAAAAACAACAACACAATGCCGGTTGTAGATGAATATATTAGAAAAATAAATTATACCTGCCCTGCTGAGATTTTGTTACTTAGCCCAAGTGGGCTTGGCGGTGATCAGGCTCGCAAGATAGAATCAGAAAAAATTCTAAGTAAATTAAATACCAGCGATACTGTTTGGTTGTTGGATGAGACGGGTGAAAGTATAAGTTCACTACAGCTAGCGGATATACTGGCTAGTATTCGAATTACCGCCAAAAACATAACAATAGTTGTTGGCGGGGCCTTTGGTGTGTCTCAGCAGCTAAAAGCCCGTGTAGACTACCGTATGAGTGTCTCAGACATGATATTTCCACATGAAATAGTGTGGCTAATGGTAACTGAGCAGATCTATAGAGGTTTTGAAATCCTAAAAGGCAGTAATTACCATCATGTTTAGCTAACAATAGTGCCGTTAGTGGTGTCACCTGCAAGTGTTGCCAATACATCTGTTGGGCTAGGTTTACAGATTATTATTTTGATCTGTTTATCGCCCGCTAGCGCCATAGCTGCCTTGTCCATAACCTTGATTTTTGGATTTCCAACAGCCATATCATAAGTTAGTGTTTCATATTTGGTGGCTTCGGGGTTTTTTTCGGGATCTTCTGTATATATGCCGTTTACTTTGGTTGTTTTTATGACGGTGTCACAGTGTAATTCAAAAGCTTGAGCCACTACAGCTGTATCAGTAGTAAAGCCTGGCTTTCCAAGCCCTCCGGCTATTAATACGATCCGACCATCTCTCATGTATTTGACTGCTCGCTTGTAGCTAAAGCGTTCTGCTAAAGTTTCGGCTGGAATATTGCTAAATAGTCGCCCTTGTACCCTACCTCGTTGATGTAGGGCTTCATTTAGAAACAAACCATTTTGAACCGTAGCTAGCATACCCATTTGGTCGGCTATAACAAGGTTTGTAAAACCATTGTTATGAAGTTTGTTGCCTCTGACAATATTACCACCACCCATGACACAGGCTATCTCGTAGCCTGCCTCGTGTAGCGACTCAAGCACTTCGCAGACTTGGCCTGCCAGGTTCATGTCAAAATTATATTCATCCGAACCCAGTTGTTCACCCGATATTTTTATCATTATTCGTTTATTCATACCCTAATACTACAGAGATAATCATTGCTTGTCTACTAGCCTAAAATGGTTAATATATCAAATTTTTTGTAACTAGCTAGCCATATCGTGCTAGAATGTAAATATATGAGTGGTGGGAATTCAACAGATAGTATTGCACTAGCACATGCAATAGCGGCAGCGCGTAGATCGGTAGGGCTTACTCAACAAGATCTATGTATGAAGGCCAATTTGTCATACAGTACTCTTGCCAAAATAGAACGGGGAGCTATAAAAACACCTAGCGTGTTTACTGTAGCCGCCATAGCTGCAGCGACCAATACAACAGTTGAGTCGTTAACAGGTATAAACGTCAAAAACAATCCAGATATACCAACACCTATAGCATATAAAACATCTAAAACTGGTATTAAGTTTGTTTATTTTGATGTAAATGGTGTATTTGTCAGGTTTTATCAACGAGCATTTACTGATATTGCTCATGATACTGGAGCGTCTGCTGATACTGTAGAAGCGTTGTTTTGGCATTATAACGATGTTGTGTGTCGGGGTGAAATGCCTCTAAGTGAATTTGACACAATATTAGCAAAACGCCTAAGAGTAGAAAAAATATCATGGGCAGAATATTATTTGAAAAATGTAGAGGTTATTGATCAATCTCGGGAGCTTGTCAATTGGGCTAGTCAATATTATCCGGTTGTATTGCTAACAAATGTAATGCCGGGTTTGATCAGTGGAATGATCCAAAATGATATCTTACCAAATATTGCCTATAGTTCTATTATAGATTCATCTGCTGTTGGAGCGATAAAACCAGAGATTAACATATATGAAATAGCCCAGGCTCGAGCTGGTTATAGTGGTGGTGAAATATTGTTTATCGATGATGATCGAGCAAATCTAATGGCAGCTGAAAAATTGGGCTGGAAAGTTCTATGGTTCGATGATTACCGCCCCGAAGAGAGCGAAGATCGTATTCGTGAATCTTTATCGTTTAGCTAGCAAACGATTGAAATGTCTCTAGTTCACTATGTATTTTTGACAACAGCTCTTGTTCTAGCAAAAGTTGTTCTTTTGTTTGGTCAACTATGTGTTTAGGGGCTTTAGAGGTGTATTTTTTATCATTTAACCTACCCTGAAGTCGGGCTATGCTCACCTCGTGATCGTGCTTTTGTTGGTTGAGCTTAAATACGTATGCCCTGGCTGTCTTGAGATCTATATCTAGCCAACAGTTGATCTTGGTTTTGGTGAGGTGCATCCCCCGCCCTGCCTCTACTTCGTGACAACTTTTTAGTTTTGCAAGCTTGGCTATGAGTGTTGCATTGTCATTGATAAATTTGTTGGGCGTGAAATATAGCGTTGGGTATTTAACCCCTACCGAAGTGCTTATGTATCGTGCTTCCACAACAATATCAATAATATCTTCGAAGGCGGCTGCTTTTTTAGTATCAAAGCTAACTATGTTTGTTGGCCACATTTCTGTGATTAGGTTGCTTTGGCTATTCCATGACAGTGTTTGCCAGATAGTTTCTGTGACAAATGGGGCAAATGGGTGAGCAATCTTTAAACTTTTTTCTAGTACATAGGCTAGTAGTTGATAATTGGGCTCGGATTTACTTGCCTCAATATACCAGTCAGCCAATTCATCCCATATAAACTTATATAAATACGAATAAGCTTCTCCTACTTTGTACTGGTCAAGGTTGGTGTTGATATTGTTGATAACATTGTTTAGTTTGGCTAGTATCCAATGATCAGCTAGGCTAGCTGGTTTTGGATTGTGAGATATTATAAAATCATCACCAAACAGCCCTTCGCTGTATCTGGCTATATTCCAAAGTTTGTTGCAAAAGTTTCTAGCCCCAACTACTTTTGATTCTTCAAATGGCTGGTTATTGCCTGGTGATGTTCCCGTTAATAAACCCAGCCTAAGAGCATCTGTCCCATAAACATCGGATATTGTTAAGGGGTTTACGACATTGCCCTTACTCTTACTCATCTTTTTGCCATGTGGGTCAAGGACCATACCATGGAAATAGACGGTTTCAAACGGTATTTTTCCAGTTATATATATACCCATAACTATCATTCGGCTAACCCATTGTTGCAAAATATCAACACCAGTTTCCATCAGATTATTGGGGTAAAATTGTTTATAATCAGCACTATTCAAATCACCAAGCGTAACAAATGGCCACTGTGAACTTGAAAACCAGGTATCAAATACGTCAGGATCGCGACGATATGTTTTGTTATCGATTACTATAGTTTCCTGATCGACACCTTCGTTAAATATCCAATCATCGGGGTTGTCGATATTTTGAAAGGCTGGTATTGGTATACCCCAGGCTATTTGCCGACTGATATTCCAATCACGGATGTTTTTCAAATATTTGATAATAATATCCTGTTTGCTAGTAGGCATAAATTCAATTTCATTTGCTTTTAGTGCTTTGATCGCCGGTTTGACCAGTTTGGTCATTGCTATAAACCATTGATCTCTTATCAGGGGTTGTAGTATGGTTTTGCACTTGTAGCAGTGGCCTACGGAGTGGTTGTAATCTTTGGCGCTAACAAGTTTTTTAGCTTTTTCTAGATCTTTTAGCACTGCTTCCCTGCCCTGATCGACTGTTAAGCCAATATATTTTTCTGGAGCTTCGTGGGTTATTTTACCCTCGTGGTCAATAATAGAAATACGGGGTAGATCGTGTCTGATTCCTGCCTCGAAATCGTTTGGATCATGAGCTGGGGTTATTTTTACAGCTCCTGTACCAAAGTTTGGGTCAACCATTGCATCCACAATAATTGGTATCTCGCGGTTGGTTAGTGGTACATGTGCAGTTTTGCCGATATATTTTTTGTAACGTTCATCGTGATTGCTAACAGCTATTGCTGTGTCACCTAACATTGTTTCAGGCCTAGTTGTCGCTACAACTATTGAGCCGCTTCCATCGGTCAGTGGGTATTCTATTTCCCATATATGGCCCTTGACATCGTTATATTCTACCTCTATATCAGAAAAGGCTGTGCCATGGGTTGTGCAAAAATTTACTAGCCTTTCACCTCGGTAGATATATCCATCGTCCCAGAGTTTTTTAAATGTTTGATAGGCGGTTTTTACTACTTTGTCATCTAGTGAAAACGTAAAGCGACTCCAGTCAACACTTGCGCCTAATTTACGAAATTGGTTTGTTAGGTTTGTTCTGTTTAATTCTACAAAATCCCATACAAGTCCATATAAATCTTCACGTGAATAATCGAATCTACTTTTACCCTCGGTATTTAGTTGTTTTTCAAAAACTACCCAGGTTTCAAAGCCGGCATGATCAGCCCCTGGCAAAAATAGAGTGTTTTTTCCCATCATTCGCTGGTAACGCACCACTGTATCTTTTATGGCAATATCTAGGGCGTGTCCTATGTGCAAGTTGCCATTGGCGTTTGGTGGTGGCATGATAGTTGAAAAGCTGTCGTTTTTATTTCCCTGTTTGGGCGCAAAAGCACCACTTTTCTCCCACAAATCATATATATCTGTTTCGTATTGCTGTGGTTCATATGTTTTAGAAAGTTTCATTGTGTCCTTACCTGTTCTTAATCTTAACTACATTTTACTTCTTATTGGTCAATGAAGCAAAATCATATTTGGCTGTTTACTTGACCTATGCAAAATTTACATTTTCAGGTTTGGTTCGATCGCTAGATCGTAGGTATTTGCTGGTTCGCTATCGAGCATGGCTTTGTAACAACCTAGTGTAGCTACCATGGCACCGTTATCTGTGCACAGGTTAGCCGGCGCATAGTGTATTTCTAATGGTAATGCTGCTGATAGCTTTTGTCGCAGTTCGGCGCTAGCTGCTACCCCACCGGCTATAACAACAGTTTTTGGGTTGTATTCAAAATATGCTTTTTTAGTTTTATCAACCACTATTTGCAGTGCTTTGTTTTGAAAGCTAGCTGCAATATTGTTTTTTTGAGCCACAGACAGCCTGCTAGGCAGCTCGGTAGATGCCAGGCGGTAATCTTCACCCACAAGTGCCTGTGAGGCCCTTAGAACGGCTGTTTTGAGGCCTGAGAAGCTAAAGTTATAGTCACCTTCTACCTTGGGTGTGGGTAGTGCTATGGCATTTTCGTTGCCAAACTTGGCAGCCTGGGCAATATTTGGCCCGCCAGGGTAGGGCAAGCCCGTGATTTTGGCAACTTTGTCAAAGGCTTCACCTATAGCGTCATCAACAGTTTGACCCAGTAGATCATAGTCGAAATGATTCCTGAAATATACAAGTTGAGTATGACCGCCACTGATTATCAGAGCTAGGAAAGGGAATTGAGGTATAATATCTGTTAAGAAATTAGCATAAACATGGGCTTCGACATGATTTATGCCGTATAGTGGTTTCTTTTTGGTTATAGCCAGTGTTCGGGCGGTCAATACACCTATTAGTAGGCTACCCGATAGCCCTGCCCCGTTTGTTACAGCAATACCATCAATACTGTCCCATGGGTCGCCAGATAGGTTTTTTTCACGTGAAAATATTGCTAATGTTTTGTCAATAATAGGAATGATAGCTTCAATATGGCTTCGGGCTGCTATCTCTGGTATAACACCACCATATTGGGCGTGAATATCCATACTGCTTGCTAGACTATTGGCAAGTAGGGTAGTGCCATTTTCAACAATAGCAACACCAGTTTCGTCGCAACTACTTTCAATACCTAGTATAATCATGGTTGATATTATAACCTGAGTTCGACATAAACAACCCAAACAAAATCCCGATTTTATCTGTTCATCTCACACCTTTGATACATTTTGCATAGCTACAGCTATGCAAAATGTATCAAAGGTGCAATCTGAATCAGCTAAAATCAAGATTTTCAGGTGTTGTTTATGTCGAACTCAGGTTATTATAATAGATATATCTATGATCTAAGTAATTTTTAAGGAAAATATATGAATACTAGAAAAATAGTAAAAAAATTTATACCAAAAAAGGTATTTAAGCATATTGAACCGTACGGACATTTGGGTGAAACAGCAGTCAGGCAAGTAGTGGCTGGATTTCCAGGAAGCAAGGTTAAAATCATTGGTGTAACTGGTACAAACGGCAAGACTACAACAGCCTTTATGATCCATAAGATGCTAACAACTGCTGGTATAAAAGCAGGCCTTATGACAACAGTAGCGTATGGGGTAGGGGATAATTTAAAACCACAAGTCTCACACATGACTACTGTAAAAACTAGCGAATTGCTAAAACGACTAAAATCAATGGAGCAACAGGGTGTAGAGTGGTTGGTGTTAGAGACGACATCTAACGCTTTAGCTCAAAATCGAGTCTGGGGGGTGAAATATTCGATAGCTGTTTTTACTAACCTTACTCACGAACATTTGGACTATCATGGTACGTTTGAAAATTATCGCAATGCCAAGATGAAACTGTTTAAAATGGTCAATAAAAATAAGCATGGTTTACGGCTAGGTATTGTCAATGCCGATGATCCATCGGCTAAATATTTCAAAAAAGCTATCCAAGACTGTGTGACCTACGGTGTTAATAGTGGTGATTTGCGAGCGACAAACATAAAGCTTGCATCATCGGGTGTATCTTATAGTGCTCATGTTGATGATGATAGGTATGACATACAATGTCAAATACCCGGTAGTTTCAACGTATCAAATTCACTAGCAGTAGTAGCCGTCGGTAGAGCACTCGGCCTAAGTAAAGAGCAGATAGAGCAGGGTATATATGCACTTAATGGCGTTGCGGGGCGCATGACTAGAATCGATGCAGGGCAGAAGTTTGATGTAATTGTTGATTTTGCTCACACGCCTGATAGTTTTGAGAAATTGTTTAAAGATTTAAAGCCAGTTGTGAAAGGTAAGTTGATAGTTATGTTTGGGTCAGCTGGCAGGCGTGATGAAACCAAGCGTGCTATACAGGGAGAGCTAGCAGGCAAATATGCAGACGAGGTTATTATCACCGAAGAAGACGACAGGGATATTGATGGTGTTGAAATAATGAAACAAATAGCTAGTG
>CAYQBK010000069.1:0-21027 GCA_964415715.1 uncultured Candidatus Saccharibacteria bacterium | reverse complement strand
AAAAACATTGTCACAATATGAGTGCTTACCAACTACAGGTTGTATATCATCTGTAGCCGAATATAGTGATATTCTTTCTGACAGATCGCCGTCTAATGTAGATAGTCTATCAATCACATATCCATCTTTAACTACAGAACTTTGGTTTGAGTACAAAATTTCTGAATTATTACTGTTGCTCAGAGGGTACTGGCTTTTATCACAACCACCCCCAAGCTGACCTCCGACACCATAACTCACAACTGATCCGTTATCTGTGGTGATCTTTACTGATTCAACATAATTTTCTTGATTATATTTTACTAATTTCCAGCTTTCTGGATATTCAAAACAAGCCTTCTCATTGATTGAACAGTACTTTGCTAGCTTTATAATTGGACTGGTGTTTTTGCTAATCGGTTCTGTCGAGTTTGTCGGCGTTGAAACTATTGCTGAAGTACCCTTTTTGCTGTTTTGGGTGTTCCAGACATAATAGCCTGCAAAGCCTATTGCTGATACTAATAATAATACCAATAAAACTGGTACTAGTCCGAAACCTTTTTGTTTATTGCGCATATATATTCTCCGTGAATTTGGTTTATATTTCTTTAATTTCTAGTGGCATATCATGGATTGGATTTTCTAGGCTCAATATTCCTGCCTTAGCTCCAATAGCCCCAACTACACTAGTAGAATTTGCACTGGCAAATGTTACGGCGTACTCTAAGCTTTCGCCTGCCGCTATCATGGCTGTAAAGCCACTACTAAACGCATCACCCGCGCCCGTACGATCAATAACAGGAACGTCTTCGTACATACCTGCAGATACTATGTGCCACCTATCTGTTGCTACTGCACCATTGGGGCCATCGGTAACTATAACGTAGTGGACGTCTTTACTGGCTGCACGCACGAGATCATCTAGCGTTTCGCCAGGGTATATCTGTTGCATTTCTTCTTTATTCATCGACAATATAGTGAGCTGGGGAATGAGTTCTTTTAGGTGGTCTTTAGCCTCTAGCTCCTTTTTGCCAGGATTCATAGCAATTTTTATATTATTTTCTTTGGCATACTTGAAAATTGTGTCTATTACCTCAAAATTGCCCTCTAGTGAAGTCAGAAAAATCCAATCTGGGTGTGAGCCATGAAAATCTTCTGGGTTTATTTCATAGTGTGAGCTTGCACCCCTGTATGACATAATGGTACGTTCACCACTTGGCGCAAGAAGGATGCATGAATATCCACTACCTACTGTTTTTGAATAGCCCACCAGGCTGGTATCAACGCCATCTTTGTGTAAATCATCTAATATTGCTCGACCTGCCACATCGTGGGCTACTTTACCCATATACATACTATGCAGACCCTGTCTGGCAAATGTTACGGCTCCATTAGTCGCACCACCACCGGTACTAAACGTAACACTTTCTAGCTCATTTTTACTCCCGAGAGCAAATTCTTCCACTAGTTCTCTGTGTTCTTTTTTAGGCTCAAACAGTTTACCGCGCAAATAGACATCTTGCACAGCTGCCCCAATACTTAATATTTTTATATCTTGACGTTTTTTTGATTGTTCCATAATAAAATAATTATATCACTTATGCTTGCTTTATCTAAAAAATATTCTGTCACTTTGTTTACTGATATACTATAATAACCTGAGCTCGACATAACAACACCTGAAAATCTTGATTTTAGCCGATTCAGATTGCACCTTTGGTGCATTTTGCATAGCTGTAGCTATGGAAAATGTATCAAAGGTATGAGATGAACAGATAAAATCGGAATTTTGTTTGGGTTGTTTATGTCGAACTCAGGTTATATTATTATGAAAAATAAGATTAGGCATTCAGCCAGACAAGTATACCGAGAAGGTGTACATCATAATTCGAGTATTCTCCCAAAGATTAAACATTATGGTTTATTTGGCCGTTTAATACGTCGTGCCCTTCAAACAGTAATTACTGAACCTTGTGTAGCTCAAAAAGATATGACAAGCAAAGATATTTCAGAACTTGATTACGAAGTAAAAATTAATCTTATTACACAAGATATTAGACATTACTTAGTGAATTGCTTCAATGCTGTATTAATAGACATGAGAACTACCGTAGATGGCACACCAGATGATGATTTTAGGGAATATATAGATCTAGTTAGCACGTCAAATGAGCATTCTCAGTCTAAATTAATGCCAAATTTTGGCATTGATTTAGAAATATCGTCTGGTATTGATGCAGCCATATCAAATAGTATATTAATCCTGATGGCCATGAAAGATTATCTAACTTGCTTTGATCATAAACCAGATGTATTGGATATAGTATCTAAAAGTCATGGCCCGATTACTCAGTTGGCAGCACTCAACGGAAAAGAACTCGAAAATATACAAAATTTGATTACAAAAAGTCGAGATATTTTTGCGATTAATGACAGGGGTAAAATTACATTTGCAAAAAATATTAATACATCAATAAAGGCCAGTCACGAAAAGCACGATGATACCATTGGTTGCCCTATATTATTAGCTCCAAGACAAATACAAGAATTCTGGCAGTGGATTTGCCAAGTAGCTCATGAATACGAGCTTATATAAAATATTTAAATTTTGGCTTTGCCAAAACTGTTATAACTTTTTAGCTTGCTCTCAACAACTAGCTGAACTGCACCGTATACTTCGGGCATGAGTTTGACGACAGCATATTCGTCAGGGTTGTCACGTAGTACTTTTTCTAGTGTGTCGCGAAATGCTCGGCGCATATCACTATTTATATTTATTTTGGTAACCCCTATACGTATGGCTTCCTCAAAAAAGTGGCCCGGAGTACCACTGCCACCATGTAAACTAATATTAACCTCACTAGGCAGAGCCTCTCTAATACGTTGCAATAAATCAATATCTAAGACTTTTGGCACCGGGTAACTTCCATGTAGGTTACCAATAGCTGCCGCAAATGTATCAATACCAGTATCTCTAACAAAAGATTGCGCACCCTTGGGTGTGCTAAAAGTCTTTTTGATTTCATCATAATCAAATGCTTCTTTAAAAACATTACTACCACCACCAAAATAATGTGGCTCACTTTCAACGATAGCACCAGTAAATTTGGCATATTCTACTATTTCGCGAGTAGATTTTACTATTTCTTCATCTGTTGCGTTGTGGTTGGCCTGACTGACGTCAATATGTATAAATTCAAACCCAGCATCTATACCAGCCTTGGCTGCTTCTACACTAGGGCTATGGACGAGATTGATATACATCTCAACACCATACTCAGCCCGATAGTTATCTACCATGTCTCGTACGTTGTCAAGCCCTAGTGCCCTCACCTCACCATCGCTAACCTCTACCATCACTGGTGCTTGCATTTTCGCCGCAGCCTTTGTCACAGCGATAAGTGTTTCCTGGTTGTCAATATTAAATGCACCTATCGCATAATGTCCTTGACGGGCATTTGCCATAGATGTCCTTGCATCGTCACAGTTTTTTCGTATTTGTTTTATAGATATAGCCATATTTATATCATAAGCTTTTTAACTACACTTTGTCCAACGAATTTATTGCCCTAATATTACACCATAGCTACTGTTTGCCAACTGATGTTAACAACTCGTGAACTGTCATCACGATATATTTCGAAGTCAAACCATACAAATCTAGTAACTCTTGAGCATTTCCGCTTTGACCATATTTATCTTTTACTCCCATTCGGCGCATGGGTGTTGGCAGGTTTTCAGACAACAACTCGGCTACCGCGCCCCCTAGCCCACCATTTATTTGGGCCTCTTCTACTGTTACAACAGCCTTTGTTTTGGCAACACTCTCCAGTATTGTCACACCGTCTAGAGGTTTGATTGTTGGGCAGTGGATAACCTCGGCATCTATACCGTCTTTAAATAGTAAACTAGCAGCAACTAATGCCTGATAGGTCATTGTTCCTGTTGCAATAATTGTCACGTCGTGACCAGGTTCAAAAACATAGGCTTTGCCTATTTCAAATGGTGTTTTATCTGTAGTTAAAACTGGTGTTGCTTCACGAGCTAGCCGAATATATGCGGGCTTTGTCTTGTCTGCCGCCATAGCTAAAGTTGCTTTTTCTGCCTCAACTGCGTCACCCGGCACTATCACGGTCATGTTTGGCATAACTCGCATCAGTGCGATATCCTCTAGCATTTGGTGTGTAGCCCCATCTGGGCCTGTATATAACCCAGCATGTGCCCCAACTATTTTCACGGGCAAATTATTGAGTGCCACAGTCGTTTTTATCTGCTCCCAGTTGCGTCCTGGGCTAAAAGCCGCATAACTACTAACAAATGGTATTTTACCCATGGCTGCTAGACCTGAACCTACAGTCACCAAGTTTTGCTCCGCAATACCTATTTGGAAATACCTATTTGGAAAGGCGTCACGAAAATAATGTATTTGGGTACTTTCTGTCAAATCAGCACAGGCAGCCACAGCGTTTTCATCTATCTCACCTGCTTTTTTTAGGCCTTCGCCAAAGCCTTTGCGGATCGGTATTTTTGATACATCTTCACTAAGATAGTCGGTCAAATGCACGTTTGAATTATTCATGTTCGCTCCTTATCTTGCCCTGCAATGTTCTAAGCTCCTTCAGGGCTAGCATAGCCTGTTCGTGATTGGGTGGCATACCATGCCAGTGAAAATCATATTCCATAAAATCAACACCCTTGCCAGGTATGGTATAGGCAATAATCATCACAGGTTTATCTATTACCGCCCTAGCCATAGCGCAGGCATCAATCACAGCCTCAATATTATTGCCATCTATTTCTATAACATGCCAGCCAAAAGCTTCCCACTTAGCTTTAAGGTCTTCTAGTGGCAGTACAGATTCTGTTGGACCGTCTATCTGGATATTATTTCTGTCAATTATGCCTATTATATTATTTGTACCATACTTGGGTGCCAACATGGCCGCTTCCCAGATATTTCCCTCGTCAAGTTCACCATCACCCATAACAACATACACCCAGCGATGATGTTGTTTGTTTAATCGCATCGCCAGTGACATACCTATTGCCTGACTTAAACCACAGCCCAACGGACCACTAGTATTTTCTACACCTGGTAGCTTAGTCCTTTCGGGATGACCCTGTAGCCTACTGCCTAGCTTGCGCAAAGTTTTGAGCTCGCTTTTAGCAAAATATCCCGCCTCTGCCATGGCCGCGTAACGAACCGGAACACAGTGGCCATTGCTTAGTAGTAGCACATCGCGCTCGTTCCAGTCAGGGTTTTTAGGGTCATGACGTAATATATCAAAATACATTGCCGTAAATATATCTGCCAGCCCAAGCGGCCCTGCCGAATGCCCGCTACCGGCTGTTTCTAACATAGAAATAATCTCGGCACGAATAGTTACGGCCTTTTTTTCAAGCTCGTTAATAGTAAGTTTTTTTGTCATGTTTTTACCTGTTTATATGTATTTATATTAGCACAAGCAATATATATTGTACAAAATGCTACTCACCCGCAGTAAGCATTTTTTGTGAAGACAGTATAAATACAAAGAAAATAACATATGTACTAAATATGGGTATTAACCCGTCTATAAATACACTGTGGCCATAATAATTCGTCTTAGATAGAAATATGCTTGAAATTACAGATATAGAGGTTGACAAAATGCCATAGATCACAAGACCTAATGAACAAAATAGTGATACTTCAAATAATATATTCAATTTAGACACGCATTTCGCACTTTAACCCCCCAACCGAGCAGCCAGCGCTAGCTGGATGCTCGGTTTTATGACCTCCCATTTCTGTTGGTACATGCTCAGTTGTATGTTGTTTAGCTTGTCTTGTTGTCTTCTTTTGTGCCTTTGTATCCAGGTGAGAATAGAGAGCCCAATGTGGTTTCTTTGGGCTCGGCCAGTGTTGGCCAGGCAGCGTGCATAACCACAGGTTTGTTTGAGCTCACGATGTAACACTTCGACACTCCAACGTCGTTCGAAGTACGTTTGGACTTGCGTGCTAGACAAATCGAGCTTGCTCGTACCAATGTAATCCGTGCGACTGTGTTTAGTCACAAACCGGAATAGCTTGACCCATCCGTATCCTTTGAGATGTACTACTAGTCCCTCGTCTGGTATATCTAGCATCTTAACTTGAATGTGGGGTTTGTTGACAAGGCGGTTACTGCACAACCCCATTACCCAGTCCCAGTTGTGAGAACGAATAGCCTTGAGATTATCTAGGCTGGAATACCAACTGTCGGCGACCACCATTTCAGGCATCAGCTGACGCCGTTTTACGGCGTCCAGCATATCTCTGAAATGGTTGTTTTTAGTTTTACCATCTTCACTCGGATTCCATATACGGTAATCCATCGGGATGTATTCTTCCTTGTTTGTTTGCCATAGGGCATTGACCACACCAATACTCTTGGTGATGTCATGTTTCGATCCGGCATACTGCCAGTTGACCAGCTCGGTTTTGCCACTTCGGCTTTTGTCGATAACTACGTCGTCAAAGACAAGGATGCCAGGCTTACTCTCAACTTCAGTTTTAGCAGCTTGCCACAGATCTTTCGGCCGTACCTTTTCGCCAGCCAGCCATCTGGAGATGCTGTCATGAGACAGTGTTGATCCATCTGGAGCTACTTCACTCAGTGACAGTGCAGAGTACCTATCCGACGTTACTTCCAAAAATGCACAATACAGATCACGTGAACATTTTGAACGAGACATGTTTGTTTTATCCTGCTTAGTTTTTGCAGGGCTAACGCCCTGCTATTAATTATGCAGGATTACTGCTCAAAGTGCGAAATGTGTGTTTAGACTGGTTTTTATTTGCAAAAACATACGATAAACCAAGAAAGAATATTGGCATTGTCGCTAGTAGAGATGCCCACAAAGACATCGGCCAACCATCTTGCGAACTAAAAATGCTAAATGATATCGGCATAGTTGATACTATAGTTATAATAACGCTTATAATGATGATTTTCTGAAATAGTGGGTTAACACTATAGCTAGCTTTTTCGTCTTTATTTTTTTTGGTATTATCTTTTGCCTCATTTCTGTTCATTTCGCTTCCCTCTTTAGAATATCTATTAAGTTTTCATATGCTGTAGCAGGCTTATCGGCTTTATGGATACCACTGCCGACGTTTATAACATCAATACCCGAATCTGCCAATAATTTTGCATTCGATATATTTGCTCCGCCATCCCAGCCTATTTCCAGAAATCTATTATGCTTCTTCAGTTCTTTGACCTTACTTAGTTGGTTCAAATCCGCCTGACCACCGTGGTAGCCAAGATGACCACCAAATATTAATACATGCTGAATGTGTGGCAATATATATTCAACATCAGTTACGCTAGTTTCGGGCAGCAGGGCAATTCCTGTTTTTATATTTTTGTCACGTAAAACACTAGCCAGCTGCGGGATGTCACAGTCACTTTCCGCATGGACAATAACCATTTTTGGCTTTAATTCTAGCAGTCTGGGTAAAATAGAGTTAGGCTTTCTATACATTACATGAATGTCGGTTTCAACACCATCAACAATCCATAACAAATTTGGATCCGGTGATTGCGTTGGAGTAAAGTCACCATCCATCAGGTCAATATGTATTCTGTCAGCAAAACTAGCGACAAGTCCAAGCTGACTCGTATATGTTTCTGCATCGAACGCTGTAACTGTTGGACAAATAATACTCATAATATTAAACAATTATATACTAAAACGTAGGATATATTTAAGAATAAGCGTATAATGTATACAATACTTAGATATTAAAATATTTTTTGGGAAAATATTGATGAATAGTGACGATAAGTCTAAAGATAATAGTGACAATTTACCAACCAACTCCATTAAAAACAGCCCGTCAAAAAGAATAATGGATTATGTTGCAAATTTGGCAATAAACGAAGGTCCAGTATCAAGCCAAACAGATACCAATTCTGTTACAAGTCAGGTGCCTAATGTTTCAGTCTCAAAGTTACCAAAAATAAAGACAATCAAAAGCATAGTTAAACCAAAATTTAGAAAAAATCCCGGTTTGGCAGGTTTTCTTGCCGGACTAATCGCATTAGTTGTGATCAATATTATTATTGGCGTGATAAATATTAACTATATACAGAAAAGACCAATAACCGTTGGCAAAAATATATCTATTGGTGGTATAGATATGACAGCCAAAAAACCAGATGATGTCAAACAATTATTAACCACTGCGGCCAACTCTCAAATGATATCTATAGATGTCAATGGACGAAAAATTACGTCCACAGCTAACGAAATGGGGATATCGCGCAATATCAAGCTTGCAACAGATCAGGCGATTGCCACCAATAGACCATTTCTACAAAAAATCGGTATCCAACACAAGAATACAATAGACACAAAAATACCTGTTGCAGTCGATCAAACCAAATTGAACTCGTTTATTGCAAATAATCTTGGAAATGATCTAATAGCACAAAATGCAGAACTAACTGTTGATGGCGGAAGCTTTGAAGTAAAGCCCGGTATTGATGGCGTGGCAGTCAATATAGACAAACTTGCAAACGATATTATGCCATTGAAACTTACCGACAACAACATACATATTGTTACCGAAACCAAACCTGTAAAGCCACAAATTGAAACCAATACAGCTGAAATAGCCAAGGAAAAAGCTATGACTTTAGTGAGCCCTACATATACAGTTGGTAATGATAGTGTTGGTTTCAAAACCATACCAAAATCAACCAAAGTAAAATGGGTATCAATAAAATCAAACCCGGATACAAAAAATATTGATGTTTCACTTAATAAAGATACTGCTGTAAACAGCATAGTTGCTACAGCCAAAAGCTTTAACAAAGCTGCTTCAGAAAAAGTTAGCGTATCTATGCCTAACTCTGGAGAGGTAGTTTTGGAGAACGGTAATGACGGTGTGAGTGTTTCAGATGCTGAACTGGCGAATATCAAAATACTTGCTACCCAAGCACTGGAAGCAAAACAGGACACTACAATACCAGTTGCCACAACGCCAATAGCGAGAGGTGTAAAGACTATGAATGGAGAAGAAAAAATGGTACTAGTAGATGTCCAACGCTACACAACCTATGCTTTTCAAAATGGTCAAATCATAAAACAAGTTGTTGTCTCTACAGGTAAAGCTGGCCATGAAACCCCTGCGGGTCGCTTCACTGTACAGTTTAAAATTGCCGAGAGCGATATGAAGGGATGTGCTTTTGATGGATGCTGGACTGTACCAAATGTCAAATGGCAAACATATTTCACAAACCAAGGCCACGCACTCCATGCAGCATATTGGTATGTAAATTGGGGCTATCAAAATGTCAGTCATGGTTGTGTAAATATGCACACAGATGATGCAAAATGGTTTTATGACTGGACTGAAATTGGTACGCCTGTTGTAGTAGTCCGATAAAAAAGTTAAACTATACTAATGACAAAACTTAGCGAAGAACTAGCCTGGCGTGGCTTTACCAACCAAACAACCTTTTCAGATATTAAGATACTTGATGGACCAGCAATAACTTTTTACTGGGGTGTTGACCCAAGCGCATCCAGCATGACTGTCGGAAACTTGGCTCTAGCTATTATGGTTAAACATTTTATTAACCATGGACACAAGGCTATCTTGCTTGTTGGTGGAGCAACTGGCATGATCGGTGACCCGGATGGCAAAACAGATGAAAGATCACTTAAAAGTATAGAAGAGGTACAAACCAATAAAATAGCGATCCAAAAACAATATCAACAAATATTTGATGGATTGGACTTTAAGCTTGTTGATAATTACGACTGGTTTAAAAACATTAACTATTTAGATTTTTTAAGAACGGTAGGTAAAAATGTACCTATGAGCCAAATGCTAGGCCGTGAGTTTGTTCAAAGCAGATTGGGAGAAAATGGCAGTGGAATCAGTTATGCAGAATTCAGCTATGCACTAATACAGGGCTATGATTTTGTCTACCTAAATAATAATTATGGAGTGACTTTGCAAGTATGTGGCAGTGATCAATGGGGCAACAGTATTGCAGGAGTAGAGCTACTGAGGCGATTAAATTCGGTAGAATCTAATATCTGGTCTGCACCGCTTGTCATAAATAAATCTACAGGCAAAAAATTTGGTAAAAGTGAAGATGGTGCTGTCTGGTTAGACGAAAAACTAACTAGCGTTTATAGTTTTTATCAGTTTTGGCTAAATGTTGATGATGCTGGGGTCGAAGATTACCTAAAAATATATACATTTCTCTCTAAAGATGAAATTGATAGCACAGTAAAGCAATTCAAACAAAACCCTTCTGATCGATTAGCCCAAAAAACCCTAGCCTATGAAATTACAAAAATAGTCCATGGTGAAAACAGGGCAAAAAGCGTCAAAAAGATTAGTGAAGTGTTGTTTGACAGTCGTAAATATACCGACCTAAATAATGATGATTTTGAACTAATATCTCAAGAGCTTGGACTATACAAGGTAGACAAAAAAGATCTATCCACTCTTTTAGTTGATACTAAACTTGCTAAAAGTAAAAGTGAAGCCAGGCGTTTTCTAGATGCTGGTTCAATATATATCAACGGCAAGCAAATTGGAAGCGACCAAGCCAATATAAATGAAAATCAATTTATTAGTAATTATGCAATAGTGAGAAGAGGTAAAAATACTCAAGTAGTTATTAAAAAATAAGCCTAAATTGCCATATATCATATAATGCTGAAAAAATAGCTGAAAATATTTTTTTTACATCATACTTATGATATTATGAAATCATAACAATAAAATAAATAAGGAAACAAAATGAAAAAATTAATATTAATTGCGGCTTTTGTCTTAATATTGATAAGTGGGGGCTTAGTTTTTGCTGGCTGGCAAGATAGTAAAATTATTAAAGATCAACTAGCTGCCGAAAAGATTAAATTTGGTACAGCCGAGGAGCTAAAAGCTGGTGGTCGAGCTGATCTCGTTAAATATGCAAATCAAACAGTAGATACTGGCGCAGAGGCAAAGGCATTCGCATCATATATACAAGGTCACCTAGAAAAGGTTGCAGGTGGAAAAACTTATTCCGAAGTAAGCGCCGAATTCCAAAAAGACAAAACTAATAAAACACTTGAAGCCCAAAGACAAACTTTGTTTATGGGTGAAATGTTGCGTGGTACGCTACTTAATGTTTGGGGTTGGAGTATGCTGGGTACGGTTGCTATATATTCTGCAGTGGGCTTATTGGTTGTGGCATTAGCTCTATTGGCCGTCTATGTAGCATTAGGTTCAAATGTCAAACCTGTCAAAGTAGCTACAAAAAAACCCGCTAAAAAAGCTGCTCGTAAACGATAGTAGAAAATCAAATAAAAAACCAGTGTTGTGTGACACTGGTTTTTTATTTGTTATTTTTATATCTGATCAAGCTCAACATTGCGTCTAATATATCTAGGCGCTGCAGCAAACGGGGTATTCAACCACGCATCTATAACAGGCTGCCAGTCTTTTTGTTCTTTTAATATATTTGAAGGTATCGACAAGACGTTGCTATCTTCGTCGTTACGCATAGTTCTAGCCGCATCGACACTGTAGCCCAAGCCCGCCCTAACACCTTTAAATCTATTCGCTGCCATTATCATCCCCTGCCCACTCCCACAAACGAGTATTGCGCGTGCATGCTTGTCATCTGATGCTAACATTTTTATAACTGCACTGGTCGCAAATACAGGAAAATCGTCATCTTTGTCATACTGTCTATCTCCAACATCCTCGGCCATATAGCCAAGTTTATTGAGATATTCAACTATTTTGGTTTTAGTCTCAAAACCATTGTGATCACAGGCTACATAAATATTCATATTTTTTTATATATGAGCTTCCTCAGGCCCTGCGTAGCCTACAGTAGCCGCTTTGTCTTTTTGTACCAAATTGCCTACATCAGCCACCAGCTCGACAAGCCTGTTACTATAGCCCCATTCATTGTCGTACCAAGCGACAACTTTTAGCATATTACCACCGACTATGCTTGTTAGCGATAAATCAACAGTGCATGAATGACTATTGCCAATGAAATCACTACTGACAAGCTCTTCTTCTGTCACATCTAAAATACCCTGGTAGTATGGTTCCTTGGCTGCCTTTTTAAATGCATCATTGACAATCTCTTTGGTTACATTCTGCTTGGTTATTACCACAAAATCACTTAATGACACAACTGGTGTTGGCACTCGAACACTCATACCGCCAAAAATACCTACCAAGGCTGGCAAGGCTTGCCCAGCGGCAATACTTGCGCCTGTAGTAGTAGGAACAATATTTTCGGCCGCGTTACGGGCTTCACGCAAATCTTTGGCCGGGGCATCTTGGAGTTTTTGACTGGCTGTGTAGCTATGAACTGTTGTCATCATAGCTTTGTCAATTCCGAAGTTTTGACTGATAACATCCATAACTGGAGTGATACAGTTTGTAGTACAGCTGGCATTGCTAATAATATCGCTCGCAGTTTCTAGTTTGTCTTCATTTACACCTAATACTATAGTAGTTGCCCCCTCGCCCTTGGCTGGAGCGCTGATAACAACTTTCTTAGCACCAGCAGGGTCAATATGAGCCCGAGCCTTGGCTGGGTCAACAAAAAAACCTGTGCTTTCGATGACTACATCGATCCCCAGTTCACCCCACGGCAATAATGCTGGGTCAGTTTGTTTATAAATACGAATTTTTTGATCATCAACTATTATATTTTCTTCGTCATAACCCACTTTGTGTTGGTAGGTACCATAGTTACTATCGTGACGTAACAAATGAGCCAACGTTTTTGTATCAGTCAAATCATTGATCGCAACAACCTCTATATCACTTCTATCAAATGCAATCTTAAAAGCATTACGCCCAATCCGCCCAAATCCGTTTATAGCTACTCTAGTCTTCAAATCACCCTCCACTTATTACTTAGCACGCTTATGTTAATAATTATATGGTATAGGGTTGCTATCCGCAAGCCAATGATTTTGGATATATTTATACAAATCAAGTACTAACTATTTGTAGCGGGCTATGCATTCGGCGATGATTTTTTTGGCCTTTTCGACATCGCCCCAGCCCATAACATTTGTACTACCAGGCTTTTTTAAATCTTTGTAGTGGGTAAAATGATGCTCTATCTGCTGTTGCCATCTTTTCCCTAGATCATCCAGGCTGTTGATGCTATCGCCACTATTTCTATCATCTACCGGGACGCAAACGATCTTGTAATCCATCTCGCCATCATCTTCAAAGTTCAATATACCAACAACCTTTACTGCTAGCCAAACACCAGTTGGAATTGGCTCGTTAGTCACAACCAACGTATCTAATTCATCACCATCTTCATCCAAGGTTCCTGGAATAAAACCATAATTAACTGGTTTAGCAAATATTTTTGGTTCTACTCTATCTATCATAAAAGCCGCTCGCTTGCGATCCCATTCTATTTTTAAAGTTGAACCCTGCGGTATTTCTATTACCGTATTAACTGTGCCGTTTTTATAGTCTCCAGGTTCTAAAACCGCATTAAAATCTGCCATGTCATTACTCCTTAATCTATTATTTTTCATATCTATAGCCGTTCCAAAACAAAATACTAATTTCTAACAACGCCAGATCGGCCAAAAAGCATTTTTGGTTTCGCAACATATCAAGATATGCTTTGTCACCAAATATACTTTTTAACTCGCTCTTGCATTTGTCATCTAAAGAGCATTTTGCATTGGAATGGCTATAGTATACTATACATATGGCAATAATATCTCATCGTGGTGGTCGTGGCTTGGCTACAGAAAATACAATCGAGGGTGTTGAGATAGCTGATAAATATCATCCAAAGTATATTGAGTTTGATATTCAGAAAACAGTCGACAAGCAATTGATATTATTTCATAATTTAGCTTTAGATGATGGGCGAAAAATTCGTAACTTAACTTATGCAGAAATATTAGAAACTGTGCCACATGTACCGTTAATGTCAGATGCAATTAATGCTTTGGTCTATGCAACTGCACTAATAGAGCTAAAGTCCAGCGACATAGCTCAAGATTGCTATGCCATATCAAGATTTTCAGACTGTGCCTACACAAGTTTTATCGACGAAGAAATATCATGCCTACGACAACTTGATCCAAACAGTACGCTATTTCTCATGCAACACAAACACCCTGTCGGCTTAGTTGATAAGGCAATCGCCATAAAAGCCAACGGCATAGGGATAAATAAGAATTACATGCTGTTTTTGCCATTTATTTTTAGGAAAGCTAAAAAGCATAAACTGCAAGTATATGTTTACACACTAAACAATCGGTTGACTGCTGTGCTATTACGATTATTTTATCCAACAGTTATGATCTGCACCGACTACCCAAATAAGATAATCTAACTACTGGGGCAAGAGTAGTGAATCAACAATATAGACGCTACCGTTTTTAGCAGGGATGCCAGCAGTTGTAATATGTCCAACATTGCCCTTCATGTCTGTTAAATATATATTTGAGCCATCAACCTTGACCACCAATTCACCACCATTAATTGTTTTAAGTTTTTGGCCTTCGCTCAAATTGGCTGGTTGGTGAATGCCGCTAACCATACTATAATTCAATATACTTTTCTGAGCAGGTGTAGCCTGGTTGGTTTTAAATATTTCTTTTACCTGCTGATCGGCGGAATCATAGCCCGCGTTGCTTGTCGCAAAGACTGTATATTGCTCATTTCCATCCAACAATACATACATAGCATTGGTTTTAAGGTGCTTTTCGTATTGAGTTAGGTCGTTCTGATTATTGATGATACTGGCGACAGATTCGGTTGGTGTTTTGTCTTGTGACACTGTCTGGGTAGTAGTGACTGGTTTACTATTTTTTTGAGTGCTTGGCCTGACAAAAACATAGTAAATAGCAAAGCCAATAAATCCAAGTAGCATGACGATGACAACCGAAAGCAATATTATTCTATTTTTGTGAGACACAACCTACCCCCCTAATAATAGTAGTATAACAAAAACAACTAGTTTAGTTCTAAATATTCGCGAATACGCAGTGCTGCCGTGGCGCCCTCACCGACCGCACTGGCTATTTGCATTGTGGCACCACTTCGAACATCGCCAGCCGCAAAGACGCCAGGTATGGCGGTCTCTAGCTTAGCGTTAGTTTTTATAAACCCAATTTCGTCTAATTCAATGTCAGTGTTTTTTAAAAACTGAGTGTTGGGATTTAAACCAATAAACACAAAAACACCATCGGTTTCATAACCTATAGGCTTTCCAGTAATATTGTCAGTTGCTTCGACTTTTTGAACAAATTCACCATCACCAACAATAGCATTGGTAGGTGTATTCATATGAATAGATATTTTATCGTTTTTCTCTAGCTCATTTACAAGTACGTCTGATGCACGCATTTTGTCACCACGAACTAGTAGGTCTATATGGCTTGCGTAGCGTGTTAGGTATAGCGCCTCTTGAACTGCCGAGTTACCGCCACCTACGACAACTAGTTTCTTGCCACGATAAAAAGCCCCGTCACATGTTGCACAATAGTGAACACCCCGGGCATAATACTCTTCTTCACCAGGCACGCCAAGCTTTTTATGATCACTACCAGTGGCAATAAGAACAGCCCTAGCGTACATATCTCCATCTGTAGCAACAAGCTTAATCTTGTCGCCATCACGCTTGATAGTTTGGACCTCTCCAAGCTCAATCTTTGCCCCAAACCGTTCGGCTTGCTTGCGCAAATTTTCAGCCAAATCAAGCCCGCTTATACCATTGGGAAAACCAGGATAGTTATCTACCCAATCAGTTATTGCAGCCATACCCCCGATAACTCCTTTTTCTAACAATACTGTGTCGATATCTTCGCGAGTAGTATAAACCGAAGCGGTCAAAGCTGCTGGCCCGGCTCCAATCATAATCACTTCATGTTCTTTCATAATATTTTCCTATGCAACCGCTGGAGCTAATTTGGCTAAATTATATCCGACAATCACTTCTTTAGTGTCGTCGTCTTTTGTTACAACCGTGACCGGAACTGCCATTTGGCCACTGATTTCTAGTGCTTCTTTGGCTCGCTCTGGGTTTTCATCTAGGTTTACTTCTTCGTAAGCCAGTTTCTTACTCTTGAGCCATTTTTTAACCATAACACAGTAGGCACAGGTATTAGTAGTATAGATTGTTATATTTTTTAGCATAATTATTCCTTTTTAGTTAGTGTATTATAGCACAAGCAATACGCTATATATAGTGTTTATTGTCCTATTTTTAACAATGTCACATCAAAAACAAGTGGAGAATTTGGTGGAATAGTTGCGCCAGAGCCCTGTGCACCATAGGCCAGGTCGCTTGGTATAGTTAATCGTCGAGTTTCGCCAACTTTCATCCCTGGTAATCCCTGGGTCCAGCCCTTTATCACTCCACTTAACGGAAAAGTAGCTGGCTGGCCACTGTCTAGTGAACTTTCAAATATTTTTCCAGTGCTAGCTAGAGCACCTGTGTAGTTTACTGTAACTGTATCAGATTCTTTAACAACCGCATCGCCACTGCCTGGGGTGATTGTATCTACCTTTAATGCTGCTACCTCTGTTACTGGTGTAAAGTTTTGTAATTGTGTGCCTTTCAATTTTCCCTCCTGTGGTTTATTATTTTGCGCATCGGCGACGGCTTTTTTCTGCTCTGCTGTCAAGTCACTATTATTTTGCTTTTTATCTAAAAATGGGTATGCAATAACCGCTGCCGCTGAAGCAAGAAATATTAATGCTATAAATATTATAAATACTCTTTGAGCCTTTTCTGACATGTGTTTTTAACCTCCACTGTTTGTTGAAACGAATTATATTATATCAAAATGTGGCTATCTAGCATAAGTATTAAATACAATACTAATAATTATTTTGTTTTTGAAGAAGTTTTGATGATGAAACCAATACCTAGAAGTAACCATGTCAACACAATCAAGCCGATAGCCCATGGTGCCAAAAACTTTATGGCTACAAAACCAGCTAGGCCAAGGCAAGCTATCCAAACAATTGCTTGTATTCGACTAACATGAATACGTAAATATTCGGCGCCTAGATAGTAGTATGGAAATACTGTAATAACAAGCAAAGTACTGCTCAATAGACCAAACATCAAAACAACTGCCAAACCCTGCCAAAATGGACTTTGTATGGCGAGTGGTATCAACGACACAACTGCCGTCAAACTAGTAGCAATAAGTGGTCGGAAACGTTCCTTTAGGGCCTCGACAGCAGCATCTACCCCACCCATGCCCGCTCGTCGAGCTTGGTTGGCATAATCTGTCAGTAATATAGTATTTTTTATACTTAGACCAATAAGCGCAAAGAACCCAAGCATAGCAAAGAAGCTAAAGGGATTATTTGTCAAATATAAGCCTAACGAAATACCAAAGAAGCTAAAAGGTATTGCCATAAATATTAGCAGTGGTTGTAGTAAGCTTCTAAATTCGATAGACAAGACAATAAATATTACAAACAATAATGCTGGAAATGCTATTGCTAGTGTTTTAAAACTATCCTGGTTCTCGCCTTCTTGACCAAGCTCAAATTTGATTGCATCTTTACCAAGTCCATAGCTAGCTACTTTTTCCGGGGTAAATTTCTTTTCAAGCTCAGTCTTCGTTAAATTGAATAATGTAGTTGTGTCATTCCCATCAAAAGTGGCATCTACCGATATACCAACTAAGCCATCAGTTCGACTAAATACACCAGGGCTACTTACAACTACTTCTGTGATCTTTGCGGTTTTACCACTCGGACGGGTTAACTGTTTTCCGTCAAGATATTTGGCAATATCATTGGCCAAAGCAAATGAAGCTTCACGGTTTTCTGACTGTATTTCAACCGTAAAAGGTGAAGCTGGTGGTCCTGCATCTACCTGGTTAATAGAAACCTTAGCACCTGCAAAGCCTATAAATGCTGTTTTCAGCTGATCGATAAGCTGCCAAGATGTATCCTTGCGTTTGCTATATGAAATAATATTGACATTCAATGGCGCTTTTTGAGCATCTGCCAAACTATAGTACGATGCAGTTTCAAAATTACTCCCAAGTGTAGAACCTACTATTGAATTTGCTTTATCAGCAATTACTTGAGCTTGCTTTATATCAGTACCTGGATCAAACTTTAGATTAACCTGCAAAGTATTAGCATCTTTTGAATTTGGGAAAATATTAAATACTACATTTTTAGCAATAAAACCACCAGCCCCAATAAATGAAAAGCCAATAAATAGGGCCGACAGGCCCACGATAACTAAACGTTTATTAGAGGCTTTTGCCCACACCATCGGCCTAGCAATAAAGCTCGCTATTTTTGACTCAAACCCGACAGCCACTTCCTTAACATGACCATCACCCATCTGTTTTTTACCTAGCAATAGAAACTTGGCGAAAAATGGAATAAACACCAAGGCGACTAGCAAGCTGATAATAAGCGCAGCAATGATCGTTACAGGTATTGCGCGTATAAAACTACCCAATATACCTCCAACAAATATCAATGGAGCAAAGCTAAGGGCCGCAGTTGATGTAGCGGCTATCATTGCACGGCTAACCTTGCGTGTTGCTTCTCGAACGGCCATCTTTGGATCATGCTGTTTTTTACGCTGTGCATCTATAGCTTCAACCATGATAATGGTGTCATCAACGATTAGTGACAAACTTAGGATTATAGCAAACAAAGTTATAACATTTAGGCTATAGCCCAACAGATATAAAACACCTAGTGTTGCAGTAAGCACAGTTATCATTGAAACAACAGTTATGAGTGATGCACGTATAGCAATTACTATCGAGCCAACTATTAGAACTGCAACTAGACCCTCGAGTAGTACACGTTGCAATTCAGCCAAATTGTCCTTTATGGACGGAGCAAAACTAGCACTAATAGTAGCGGTATTGCCGCTATTTGGTGGGTTAGTTTTAAGGAAACTATACACTTGGTCATCTAGCTTAATGGTATCTGTTCCGTCTTTGGCGGTTATAGCAATAATAACGGAATTATAAAATTTATTATTCTCATCTTTACGCTCACCATAGCGATCAAAATTTTTCTGAACAGTCTGGATTTGACCAGTCAATGGGTTTGCTGCAACTTGAAATGGATTTTGGACAAAGACATCTTGGACATGACTTAAATTGCTAGATTTTATCTGTTGGGCATACATTTCAGCCTGTGCAGTCAACTGTTCAGTGGTTTTACTGCCAGTAGTATCATAGTAAGATATAGCCAAATCTATCTTTTTAGCAGCACCACCTGTAACACCAAATTTTGGCACATCGTAGTTTATTTTAGCTTGGCTGGGAATGTTTGGATCTTTCTGGACATCCGATTTTATCTGATCTGTGACTTGCTGAGCATTTGTGCCCTCTTTAAACTGAATAATAACCGTAAAGAAGTTATTAAAACTTTGAGTCGTAACGCTTTTTACGCCAGCTTGTTTTTTGGCAATATCTGATATTGGTTTGGCAACTTCTTTATCGACAGTTTTGGCATCATTAACTATATAGGTACCGTTAACTGCCGAAATCGGAATATCTATAGCAGGAAAACCTTCGCGCTTTAAGAGTGTAGTAAAACTAGCTATACCAAACAAAAACACTGCCAACCACAATATAGCTGTTAGCCTAGGGCGGTTAAAGAAAAATAAGGTAAATTTTGGCAACAATTTAGCATCGTGCTTAGTAAATTTAACCTCTTTATTTGTGCCACTGGCAACATTTGGCTTCTGCTTAGATTTATTCAACACGCCGTATCCCCCTATTAGTCGTTACTAAAGTTTATGCTTATTTTATATGACTAATTAGAAATATCAAAGGCTTTTAATCGTTTTTTGGCAGCCTCGTTTTGGTGTTCACTAACTTTTAGTAACTGAGCATATATTCCACTACTGCCAGCCAGCCGGGCCGGGGTGCCCACCTCGTCGACTGTGCCATTTTTGATAGTCACTATTTTATCAACGTGAGCAATAGTGCTTAGGCGGTGAGCTATTATTATAGTTGTCCTATTTTTCATAAGTATATCCAGTGCACTTTGGACCTGCTGTTCGCTCCGGCTATCCAAACTACTCGTCGCTTCGTCCAATATGAGTATCGGAGCATTCTTTAATAGTGCCCTTGCTATAGCAATACGCTGTTTCTGGCCACCACTCAGTTTTAGTCCCCGTTCACCAATCTCGGTCTGATAACCCTTGTCGAACTTTTCAATAAACTCGTGGGCATTGGCACCTTTGGCTGCTTTTATTACCTGTTCGGTAGTGGCTTTTTGGTTAGAATAAGCAATATTTTCAAATATTGTTCCACTAAACAAGGCTGATTCCTGAAAAACAACACCAATATTTGAGCGAAGTGACTGCTGGGTTACATTAGCAATATTCTGATCGTCAATAGAGATTCCGCCACTGTTTGGTTCATAGAGCCTAAGTAATAAATTGGTCAGTGTTGTTTTACCCTCGCCACTTTCGCCAACTAGTGCTAGTTTTTCACCCGGCTCGGCTGTGAAGCTTATAGCATTTAATACCTGCTTTTTGCCATAACTAAAATCAACTGCATCGAAAACTACTTTGCCATTTTTGACGGTAAGCTTTTTCGCACCGGTCTTGTCCTGTATTTCTGGTTTTATATCCATTATTTCAAAATAATCTTTGCTGTCAGCAATAGCTTTTTGGGTATTATCGACCAAAAAGCTGATAGTAAATATGGGTATACGTATTTGCATGGCATACAGTATGAGTGCCACTGCTTGACCAGGGCTAAATACTCCTTTGGCACCCTGAATAAAGATAAACAAATATACTAAAAAGAATATTATGTTTAGTATCAACCGTCTCTCAACATCTTTTTTGTGCCAGTATTTCGACTGGGGTTTGTTTATCGATACAACTTTGCCTAGGTATTTGCTAAATAGGCCGAGTTCGAATTTTTCCTGGATAAAACTTTTAACAACTTTTATTTGACCTATGCTTTCGGCAAACCGACCATGAGCGATATCACCATTGTGATTTTTTTCCTGCTGATATTTTTGCCATTTATTACTTG
>CAYQBK010000068.1:0-14852 GCA_964415715.1 uncultured Candidatus Saccharibacteria bacterium | reverse complement strand
TTGTATGTGTACATGGCTTTGGCCTGCAAAAAACAAGCCCTGTCCAACCGGAAAACTGCTGAGCCTATTTTTTTCTTCACCTGTTAGCTTGAAAACATCAGCCAATACGTCTACTGCAGACGGTGATTGTTTTAATAATATTTGCAGTGAGGAGTTGGCGACGATAGCCCTACCTATGCGTGAACCCATAAAATCCTCAACATCTTGGCTAATAGTTGTTATGCCAAGGTTGTATTTACGGGCTCGTTTAGCTAGGCTAAACATAAAGTTGGCACTATCTTCGTATTTCATAAGTTGCCAGGCTTCATCTATTATGAGCATGCGCTTTTTTTGATCGGTTTTAGTCTTGTTCCATATAAAGTTTAGAACTATAAACATAGCTACAGGCCGTAATTCGTCTTCGAGGTCACGAATATTAAACACTACCATAGGGTTATTTATATCTATATTGCTTTGTTGGCTAAATACACCCGCAAACGTACCACTTGTGTATTTGCGAAGTCTTTGGGCTAGTTGTGGTCCACTGCCACCCATGTGTAGAAGTGTGTCATATAGATCATTTATTGTTGGTGGTGGCGACATGTGGGTTAACGGGTCGTTTGTTATACCCGCCCTAGAGTATGTTTCTATTAGGGCTGCATCTAGGTCAGCTTCTTCAACCGGGTTCAGTGCTGGCATAACAACTCCACCACCGCTTTGCATTTGGGCTTGTGCTCCACCCATCATAAGTCTAAGTAGGCCATGTAGCATGATAAGGTTGCTTCTGAGTGCATTGTCAGCTTCTTCTGTGTCAACTACCTGAGGAAGGTCAAATGGATTAATACGAGTTGGACTATTTAGGCTAAGTTTGACATATGCACCACCAACTGCTTCAGCCATGCGCTGGTATTCGTTTTCCGGGTCAATGATAAATATTTCTATGCCCATCATCATGCTACGTAGTGCTTCTAACTTTACTGTAAAGCTTTTTCCCGCTCCAGATTTGGCAAACACTACTGCGTTACCATTTTCGAGGCTAAAACGGTCAAATATTACCAAACCACTATTGTGCATATTGATGCCATATAGTATGCCATGATCATCCGTTAGGTCGGCACTAGTAAACGGAAAACTAGTACTTATGGCACCTGTATTCATGTTGCGACGGATCTGTAGCTGATCGACAAACTGAGGTATACTACTGTTTAAACCTTGTTCTTGTTGACTGGTGGCTGGTTTTGAATAGATCAGTTGTTGGCCTAGCATTGATTCTATTTTGTGGCTGATATATTCCAGCTCTTCCAGTGATTCACCATAGACAGTAAAATAAAACCCAAATCTAAAAAATCGCTCTTCTCCAACTTGAAGTTTGTCGCGAAGTTCTTCGGCGTCTTGTATTGTTGCCTGTTTACCTGGGTCTCTCACTTTGCCTTTTTCTGCATCTATGATTAGCCCAGCTTCTAACTGGCTTACTTTTTTTCGAAGATTTTCTAATACAACTTGACTTTCAAGGGGATATATATATATTGACATATCCATAACTTCATCTATATTGATCATACCACCTAGCCAACCGGTATATACTTTTCGCGGGTAGCCATATACATAAAATGTTCTAGCATAACGTGTTCCAAGCTGAAAATATGTACTTTTGTATTCTATGCTACTAGGCGCAATAAAATCTCTAAGCGCTGTTATTCCTTTCAGGAATGCATTGTGAACTTCGTTTTGTTCAAGTTGTCTTTGCTGTTCGGCGAGTGTAACTGGATCAATAGCCGGTTGCTTTTTTTTAAATATTCCCATTAGGTTTGTATCCTGTCTAGATTTGGTTGTTTAGCGTTGCCTTGGCCTTTGGTAACTACTGGAGCTGTGAGTTCACTAAAATCTTTCAGTTGTTGTCGGGTAGCTGTATCTGGATTGTATGAATCATAATATAGCTCAATAAGCTCGTTGGTATCTAGTGGCAAAGCCTGAACACCACACTGCAACAAGCCAGACAATACAGACTGAGCTCTTTCCCGAAGTTCTGTTTTGGCTTTTTCTAAGTCGTCTTCGTTTATTGTTATCTTTTCTTCTTTTTTCCCAATAATAGTTTCAATAAACCCCCTACTCGCCTTAACTAGCTTTTGTGTATCTACTGATGGAAAAAAAGGTATTACCACATAGAATTTTTTATCCATAATACTAGTGTGCTCCGAAAGATCTATCATGTAGTTGATATATTCTTCCATAAGTAGAGCTAAAAGCATATTGTCATGTTGTGACCGTATTTTGTTGAGCTTTTTTATGTATGGTTCTATGTCAACTTTGCGACTTCTGATAAATATTTGCACCGGAAAATACAGCGAATTTAAAAATCCCTGGTAGGCATATTCGACAGCTTCACGTTCCTGGTTACTCATTAGGTCGAAATTGATACTTTTAGCCATAACAACACCCCTAAAAGAACCATCATTCATAATAACTATTCCATCACGTATTTCACTGATTTGAAGAGTGTTTTGTGTACTATTGTTTGATTTTTGTTTAGAAGGTTTCGGACCTTCGAGAATATTATTTGGATGTTGTGGTTGATCTATGCCGACAACACCAGGATTATAACTGGGGTTTATTTGTTGTTGATTTGGTGATTGGTTATTTGGATCCATCTGTTTTTATATATTTTCCCACATTATCTAAGCTTAATAGTAAAACCATCTTCTAGGTTTGGTTTTTTTTGAGTGCTGTCTGCAAGACTCGCCAACGTGGCTACACTAAGATCTTTTGATTCGGCTAACTCTTTTATAATAGCAGTTTCAGGTTTTGATTTCACTAGCTTGGTTGATTTTTCTGCTTCAATAGCTTGTTCCGCTAATTCAACTGCCCTTCTAGCCTCTTGCTCGGCTATGGATGGAGGGGTAGTTTGCTTTTTGGTTGCTTTTATTTCTGAAGCAGTTGTTGTTTGTTCAATATTTGAAACATCTCTATGTGTTATATCTGGTGTAGTAATATTTTGTGCTGGTGGCTGATATGTCAATGTTTTTTGTTTCTCTATCGCTTGTTGCATTTTTTCCACAGCTGCTCTTTTGTTTGCGATAGTTGATTCGTCTACAAGTGTTGCCAATCTTTGAGCATCTTGATTGTTTTCTGCATCTAGCACGTCATTGTCAAAGGTGGTTTCGGTTATGATACTTCGCTGATTTGACATAGGTAGACTTATGGGGTCCAACAACCTTTCGTTACCACCATCATATGCATATGAGTAAGCTGGATTGTCATACATGTTTATAGAGACATTTTTAACTGCCCAACCACGACTATCTAGGGTGTCTGCTAGGGCATTGAGTCTACTTTTTACTTCGCTTTGCTCAAGGTTGTCAGTCAAGTTCTTTACCTCTTTTCTTGGCACCGTTATTTTGACTAGCTGTTTCATTCCATTTTGATCCCATACTCTGACTCGTGGAAGTAGTAGGAATCGTATTTTGGCCGCTAGCCATATGTCAGTTGGTTGGTCTTTTCCGAGTGGGGCAGCTAGTGTTCCAAAGAATAAAATAAATGGTACAAATGGAATAGCTGCATATATTACCCCTACGGATTTAACTAGTAGATAGGCAGCAAAAACAAACCCAGCTGCAATAACAGCAAAAATAAACTGTTTGAGTGTTAGTGGCCCAAGTAGTTTATCTTCGGCTTCGACGTCTTGGATTACTTTATATACTGCCATATAGTTTTATTTCACTTATGTTTATATTTTAACAGAACAATATTGATTATGTATTTTTTCGCTATGATAAATATGTGTTTAAAATAGTTAATTAAAAATCGAATAGTTATTTATTGTGAGTTACTGTAGATTTCTTCTTTCCTGTTGGGCTCGGACACGTTCGTGGATATCAGCTAATGCTTGATCACCTGCCGTCAATGGTCTTTGTTGTTGTGTGACATGCCGTGTAGAATCGTGGAGTATTTGTAGATCGGTGTCTGACATATTGTGTAGCCCACCTGAGTCTTGAATGTGTTGATTTATTGTACTGTGGTCAGCGCCCTTAAACCTAGTCCTCAAGGGTTCTTCCCTACTGGCTGAAACATAGACCTGCCGTCCATCGTCAATTGGTCTACACGTACCAGCCCCCGCGGCGCCAGCAGCACCAGCACCCGCTCCGGCAGCAGCAACAGCACCCGCACCGCCAGCAGCACCAGCACCCGCACCGCCAGCAGCACCAGCACCCGCACCCGCACCGGTTTTATCTTTTAAGGCCTTCAAACCATTACTGCCTAATTTTGCTTGCAGTTGTGGAAGGGTGGCAATTTGATCCCATGTACTTTGATGTATTTGGTCTACTCTACTCTGATCAGCAAAGAAGGAGTCGTCAAGGTCAGTAACTTTCACTCCGGCATTTGGTTTAGTTATGTTAGTCATTGCCCCGGTGACTTTATCTGCTCGCTTAGGGGCTATTTTTTGGCCAAAATCTGGACTCTCTATAGCATAGCCACTCAAGAGTTTACTCATCCCTGCTTGTATATCTGCGTCTTGTTTAGTACTTCTCTTCCCTGTAGGGTCAGTTCCATCTACCAGGTTCCATCTACCAGTTTGGGCCATTAAGCGCGCAGCTGCTTTACCCTCTTTGCCTCCTTTTGCCATTTGCCTCTGCAACCAAGCACCCTGTTCGTCATAACTACCCTGACTTTGATACTCTAAGTTTGTCAAATAGTCATCTTGTTTATTTTTATTTTCTGCATATTCTGCTGACCGTTGGGCCATTTTAATACGAGAATTTCTTCCAGGCAATATTCCGCCACTAGCGGTTCGTACTAACGAATTTTTAAACCTATTACCACCAGGTTTGTATCCAGAAGCAATACCATCATGTAATTTTTTTCCGCCAGCATCTCTTGCTTTTCCACTGTATTTTTTGCCGAAGCTTTGTAGGCCACCGGAGACTTTGCCCATAAATTCACCACCAAACTTGAAGCTTGATGGAACCATAAAATATGGCGCGAAATAAGCAATAAGAACCATAGCTAAAATAGCCATACTGCCTATACCTGCTATCAAATGCATAGCGGGTACGGTCGCAAAGTTTGGTAAATAGTTGTAGGTGACATACTCAAATCCAGAGTTAACTTTAGATAAAATACTATTTCCAGGTTCTGCGGCTGAGCTAGCAGCCAAATAGGCCCCGATTTTACCTATGGTTAATAGGCCTATTATCATAGGGTACATAAACAAAAGCTTCCAGTATGTTGTCCACCATTTTTGCCACCATTTTTCTGTACCAGGCAATATCCACATAGCTATAGCCAACGGCATTATGACTACAAGTCCCCATATAAATATCAGTCTTAAAACTAGAGTTATGAACGCTACCGCAACCGTCACAAACATCATGAGTGCACCCATGATCATAAAACCTATTCCACCAGATGCTGCTGCGGCACCAGCTAGTGCCATACCAACAACAGGAGCAGCTACGACCAATATTCCACCGGCTTCAAATTCGGCAGTTTGTTCGGGCATCATGATGCCTAATATGTACGACAATGCATGGCCCTGAGCCACTTCTTTACCAAGTTCCCCAAACGGTATTAGCATCAGTGATTGTATGCCATCACCCAAAGCGTTGACAATAGCCACTAGAGCTACTGCCAAATACCACGATATTTGAATAGCAATAACCCCAATAACAAGCCTAGGTAGCGCTTTTTTAACACTGTATGCACTAAGAAATTCAAAACCAAATATTTGACTCACTGCAATAATAAGTGCTATGACTATAATAACTATAGTAGTCATACGGACTATTATTTGCCATGATGCTTTTAGTTGTTCATTGCTACCAATATCACCTACTCGCAGCAGGTTTGCTAGATATCGCTCAAATACTGATGCGAAATCATCGGCAACAGCTGCTGCGTGGCAAAATATCCACCCAAATACACCACCCTGGTCTTCACACCTTTCGACAGGACTTTGGTTTGATGATGCATTGTTTGCCGCTACAGTAGCAGCTGTAGCAGCCTGAAGACCAGCAGCAACTTTTGCAGGATCTGTTTCTAGTTTACCGTTTATTATCGCAGCTTCGGCTTGTTTTCCAGTCGTTGGGTCGGGGCATCTATAGTTTGCATTGGCTGGAGGAGTGCCGCCAAAACCTGGACAACCCGTTGGTGTATCGCCCCAGTTTTTATTATTTAATAGTGGAATTATAGCCTTCATTTCATTAGAACCTTGCCCAGCTTCAGCTACATCTTTAAATACATGGCCATCAGCCAATAGATTGCTATTTATACTTCCAATGGTTAGATTATTATTATCTGGAGGACATCCTTTTGGTTCATTAAGCTGTGTATCAGTATTTTTGGGTCCTATCCAGGCGCCACAGTCCCAATATGAACCTGAACCGTTATCTCCCCAGAAGTAGTCAGCCCTTTGGTTATAATTACCAGCACCATCTTTTTTGAATACAGCCAAATCTTTAGCGGCAGGGCCTCTTGCTATAATTATATCTGGTCCAATTTTATAAAAATTCCACCCTTCTCTATTGACATCTAAATATTTTGGTTTTGCTGGAGCCGCCTGGGTAGCTGGAGTAGTTGTAGCTGGAGTAGTTCCAGGTACAGTAGCTGCAGATGTGGTAACTGAGAAAATCAATATACTAGAAATATTCAATAACATTATTGTCAAGAACAAAAAAATAGTCGATTTTGTCAAAACCCACTTCCTGTTTAAAATAATATTTATTTTCATTCTATTTTCAATTTTTTATAACCCTTATGTCTAAATTTTACAACCATCAGCCAAAATACACAAACATATTGAGCGTATATATTAAAAAATATTTAACTTAGCGCCAACTTTTTATAAATAGTATTTTTTCGTATTGATTATTTGTTATTTGCCAGCCATATATTATTGGTGACAAATACACAAATACACAAATACATGTTAGTAATATTACAAAATATATAACTTTTAGGATGTTAATGTATTTTTTGTTTTGTTTCTGAATGTTTATATACGTATCCCATACATATATAGCAACCATCAGACTAAATATATATGCAACTATGTAGTGATATAGGAACATTTCGCGATTTATACCGCCGAACGGTAAAAAATTTAACATAAAACTCAGTAGCAATATAAATAATATCTTTGTCTGTTCGGGTCTAAGTTTCTTATAATTTTTCATCAATAAAAACACACCATATATATATAACGGCCATATTGACAGCCAAATGACAATGTTGCCAATAAGGTAGATTCTGGCTGTTGGAGCTTTGGCATCATTTACCCAGAACAATATTGGCTTATTCATTAATGGCCATGTGTACCATATTGCATGGTAAGGGTGACCTTTGCGCATGTTTTCCTGTCCCGATATCATAGTCAGCTGTAGCTCAAAAAATTTTTCACGGGATGTCATGGTTATATGTGAGTTGTAGTTTTTGTTGCCAATAAGTGTAGACTGGTATTTTATACCCACAAAATCATCGTCCTGACCACTTCTTGTCAGTAGTGATGTATGGATAGCGAAAAAAGTTAGATACATAATAAAAACTACAAAGAATATCCCAGAAAGGGTAACAATTAGTTTTTTGTTAGTCGTGAACAATGGTTTCTTTATACCCGTGTCAAAACTGTACCATATAACAAGTATTAGTAGTGCTGTAAGCCCGGTCCATTTGATACTAGCTGCCAAGCCAGCGCTAATAATAGATAGTACTAGCCATAGGCGATGACTATTCCCAGCTCGTATTCGAGCCATGGCATAACTGTAAAACGAAAAAAATACAGCTAGCTTTAAAAACGGTTCTATTAGTACATATCTAGATTCAACAATAAGTATAGGTTCTAGGGCCATAATAAAGCTAGCTAGGAACGCAAACTTGCGGGATACACCTAGTGTGCGTAGAGTTGCCCATACCACATAAACAAGCAGTACCCCACAAAGCGCAGGCAGTATTCGCAAATACACAAAACCACTACCGGTAATAGATTCAGCTGAAAGATGAATTATTTTAGCAAAGACATAATAAATGAGTTTGCCTAGTGGTGGATGAACATCAAAATAAAAATTGTGTGTTATATAGTTGGCTGCCTGGAAACGGTAAAACTTTTCATCGAACACTTCTGTAGCGGGTTGAAACAGATGATAAAACCTCGTTGCACTGGCTATAGCTAACACAGCAGCTATTTCTGACAAGAATCTAACATGTATACTTTTGCGTATGTTTTTTAAATTTTTAATATAGCCACGTTTCATATATCACTAGTTTATATCAAATATCTCACCAGGCATGGGTACTGAAGTACTATTGGTCTTTTTATGATAAAAACTTTCCAGTCTAAGCACAACAACAATCCATAATATTTCAAATGGTGTAATGATTGTCATTTTTGATTTTCCTGAGTTGCGTGGCTGGAAACTTAGTGGTATTTCACATGTTTTTGCTTTTAAGCCTACCATTGAATGTAAAAGCTCTAGTTTATAGGCAAAAGATTTTGAATGTATTGAGGATAGATCAATACTGTCCACAAAGCCGTTTACTCGGCTTGCCTTGAAGCCTGTAGTGATATCTGTTATTGATTTGTAGCTTGAGCTGGGATATAGCAATATGTATCTTGCTAGCCATCCACCCCATTTTGACATTTTTTCTCTATAGAATCCCCAGTTCTCTGGTATGCTACCGCCAGCTATTTGACGGCTAGCTAGTACATAATCATAGCCTTGGTCTATCTTATGCAACATTGGCACAATAGTTTCAGGTGGGTGTTGTAGATCGCCGTCCATTTCTATTATTACATCTGAGTGTAAGTTGTTTACGGCATATTGGAAACCATGAACATACGCTGTACCTATGCCAGATTTTGACTTTTCTTGTATTAGATATATGTTTGATTGGTACTGTTGGAGTTTTTTTACTTTTGATACTGTTTCATCTGATGAGTTGCCATCTACCACTAATATATTGATACACCAAGTATTTAAATGTTCGCCAACACTTACATTCATTAAACCCTTCAACACATCAGAAATGTTAGACTCTTCGTTATAGGTAGGTGTTATGATTGTTACATTTTTTTTATTCATTTTGGTATATTATTCTGGTAATAGAACTACATATATTATACTATAATTTATGTATACTATAAAAATTAAAAATATAGTAAGGCAAGAAAAAATATAACCATGGATACTGGCACAAACATAGATATTAAAGAAACTATTAGAATATTTTTGGTACTTGCCTTATTTTTTACTATCTTTGTAATATTTTCACCAAAAACTTTGGCAATAGCGAACCCCACTCCACCATTTGTTTTTGCCGGCGATAAATCTAGTGCTTCTGGTACAGATCATATTGTAGATGCAAATGGCACGGTTTTCTACGGGAGAGGACTTTCCGATATAATGCCCAACAGCCCCGAATTAAATAACGACGGTACTATGGCTAATAAAAATGGTAATAGTAAAAATGGTTATGTTTGGACTACCAAGGCAAATGATTCTCCTCAATATGCAATATTTGCTCCGTGGCCGGGTCAAGGTGGTTCCGCCAAGAGTAGTGACCCGGCCACTAATAATTTTGAAATATATAAACTTAACTCTGGTGACTTTGGAGATAAGGTTGGTACTATAACTGCCATTAGCTACGATAAGGCTAAAGACGTAGTAGTTCAAAGAGACATGCAAGCTAATGCAGACATGCGTACTGGTGATACAAATGGAGGAAGGGCCCAGGATTCTGCAGCCGCTGCTGCTGCAGCCGCTGCTGCTGCAGCGTCTGCTTCGCCCACTCCAGCCACAACTAATACAGCTGACCCTAACACATCCAATACCACTCCCCCAACCAATACGCCAGTGCCGGCTGCAACATACTCTCCGCCACCACCGCTGAGTGATGTCAAACAAGAAGGTGCTCAAGACTGCAACGGGGTTGAAGATTGTTTAAACAAAAATAAAATAATAGAACAACTAAATATAGTTATTAATGTATTATTCGGTTTAATAATAGCTGGGTCTGTGTTGATGACTACCATCGGTGGTATTCAATATATTACGGCTCGTGATAACGCCCAGAATGTTGCTAATGCTCGACAAAAAATACTCAATGTTGTTATCGGTTTAGCATTTGTTGCTGTTTTGTGGGCATTTTTGCAGTGGTTAATACCTGGCGGAGCTTTTAAGTAGGTTTTATTGTGTATCTAATATTTAATATTTTAAGGTATCATTAGAACATGAAAAATTTATTTCGGTATTTTGGCAGTTCGATTGTGTTGGCTTTTACGCTTTTGATTTTAGGTTTTGGGGTTGTCTATGCTGCACCATCAACTGCCTCACCTTCCCAGCCAGTAGCGCCATCTGGCTGTGCTTCAAAATATGGTATACCTACATGGTATAGATATCTAAAAACAGATGCAAACTGCAATTTAGATTATGATGGTTTTAATCTGGATGTTTTTGTTAATATTGTATGGGGACTGGCAAGTATTGCTGCGTGGATTGCCGGTTTATTATCTGTTGTAGTAATTATGTGGGCCGGCTTTCAGTTTATTACTAGTGATGGTAGCCCTGAAAAGATAGCCAATGCTCGTAAAACAATGCTAAATGCATGTATAGGCTTAATAGTGGCAGTGCTCGCTAGTATCTTAATACCTTATGTTTACAAACTATATGGAGGATTATAATGGGTGGAGCTATATATTTGGTAGCACAGGCCGTTCTTGATAATCCAGGTTTACCGACGGTTGAGCCGAACGTACAGATCCCTAAAATCATTGCATTCCTGAGTGGTTTGATAGCTGCTATATGTTTATTGATCATTGTTTATCAAGGTGTCCAGTTTGTATTGTCATCAGGTGAACCAACAAAAGTATCCAAAGCACGAACGGCCATATTGTATGCTCTTGTTGGGCTGGCGGTATCGTTGTCTGCAACTGTCGTCTCTTCTGTAATCATTGAAAAAATGTCTTCGGTGAGTGATACTAGCCCTATAGTTGAAATCGTAACAACTGTCACTAATATTGTTTCATGGGCTGGCGGGGCGATAGCGGTAGTATTTTTGGTGTTGTCTGCGTTTAAATTTGTTAGTTCTGGTGGAAATCCCGATAAAATAAAGTCAGCTAGAAACACAATATTATATAGTGTTATTGGATTGATAGTTATTGTTATTTCACGAACCTTAGTACTGGAAGTGATAAATAGGTTATAATATAAATAGCATGAAAATAATATTTGTATCAGTGTTAATGTTTTTTACATTGTTAACAGCCTGTGCATCATCAAGCTATATATATGCGGTTTCGGTGCCTACTGAAGAAGTTTGTAGAGGTATTGGTGCAACCTCTGCAGGTACTGGTTGTGCCACAAACTCGGGGGGTTCTATTGTTTCTATTGTTTCCAAGGTGTTAAATATTTTTTCTTGGGTTGTTGGCGTTGTAGCATTGTTTTTTGCTATATTTGCCGGCTTTACATACATAACCAGTGGTGGTGAGACTGGAAAAGTAAAAAACGCCAAAGATACACTGCTTTATGTTGTTGTTGGTTTAATAGTCGTTGCTCTTTCTCAGCTTGTTGTTAACTTTGTGTTAAAATCTAGTAATGAAGCAGTAAGTTTCTATATTGTAAATAGTGTCGTTGCGTAGTCGAGAAAATATTTGATATTGCCAACCAGTATGATATAAATATATAGTATGTATAAATTTAAAAAGGATAATAAAATGAATAAAATCAAAGTTATTTTTAGTGCTGTAATAGTGATTGCATTTGCAACGTTTGCACCAGTATTGCTTAGTTCTGGTATAGCTAGCGCCCAGTACACACCACCAGGCTCTGTTGCTTGTGGTGGCGCAAATGGTTCGACTGTAGGTAGTGGGGCTGACTGTGTGAACAATAATGCAAAAACACTGCCACAAGTTGTGAGTAGTATATTGAATATTCTATCGTGGGTTGTAGGTGCTGTATCTATCATTATGGTTATATATGGTGGATTTAGATATGTTACAAGCGGTGGCGGACAGGATGGCGTTAAGGCTGGTAAAGATACACTACTGTATGCTGTCATTGGTCTAGTAATTGTTGCACTATCTCAAGTTATTGTTAACTTTGTGCTTAAGAGTGCTACCAATGCTGCCACTGGTGGTAATTAACCTTAACTAAATTGATTGTCAGAAGAAAATATCGCCCAAGTGGGCGATATTTTCTATATGTTAAAAGACCAAACAAAGCGATACAATAGATGGTGTGGTATTTTAATATGAGTTTTTACAAATATACTATTATTCTTAGCTTGACCATTATACTTCTTATAGTGGGTTTATTTGTTATATGTCCAGATGCTTTTGCTAGTAGTGTCAATATTCAACAGAGCTTGTGCGCTGGAGCTAACCTAGATTATACAGCCATAAATAATCCTGGAGCTTGTGGTAATGCACAAATGGAAGCATCTGGGTTGCAAGTAAATACTTTGGTTACTTCGGTGATAAGCATACTTAGTTGGGGTATAGGAGTGGTGGCAGTCTTTATGATAATCATAGGAGGATTTAAATACATCACTAGTGGTGGCGACACCAATGGTGTATCGGCAGCAAAAAACACCATCATCTATGCAATTATTGGTCTTGTGATAGTAGCTCTAGCTCAAGTTGCAGTAAAATTTATATTAGGTAGATTAAATGCAGTTGGAGTCACCTAGACTGCCGTAATTATTTATATCTATCAAAGTCCTTTAGGTCATCTGTGGTGTCTATGAGTAGAATTTTATCTCCGTTTGTGTTGATGTAGAGATATTTTTTGGTACCGTTTTCTATTGAATATATATATGAATATGTACCGTTTTTTATACTAGTAGATATAACTGTTTGCTTATCGCCTATGGCCGGTTTTAAATAGTTTGAGTATTGGATCATGCCGTCTTTGCTCGCGCTATCGTCAATTTGTATCATGTTAACAGCATCTTGTATATCACCCTGCTTTATTGTACTGATAAATTTATTTGATAATTGCACGGCTGGTTTTGGGTTGTTTAAAGCCTGAAAGGCTAGAATTGCTATCAAGATGCCAGGAATAATAAGTGCTATGTTTAACACTAGAGCTATTTTGGCCAACTTACTATTATGGCCAGATTTGCTTGATTTGTTTCTTGATATGATAGCCAATATTATCCCAAAAACATTCATGAATATGAATGCAAACACTAGGCTTATGATAGCCAATGGTTTACCAGCGTCCTTTTCTGCAGGAATGTTAATGATGTTTTGCGATGCATTGACTTCTGCCATCTCAGGTTTTGGCAAATATTGCGTAGCATGATTATTTGGGGTAAAGAACTGATCTGCCATCTGGTTTATATTATGATTTTCATTTGATTCTTGCACATTTAACTCTGGAGCGTTGGCTACAGGTTCGCTGGGGTTGTTTTTAGGTATATTGAAGGTGTTTGGATTTTCATTTTGCATATTTTTACCACATTAATTTCTATAAGTAATTGTAACATTTTAATAGACCCGGGTAAAATACCCGGGTCTATATCTATATCAAAACTTATATTTATAATATTTCGATTTTTTTGACGCTGTCTTGTTTGACCTTTGTAAAGCTTATGGTCAATACACCATCTTTAAGGACAGCTGATATTTCATCTTCTTTTACCTGTACGGGCAACACAAAACTACGAGAAAATTCACCCCAATAGCATTCTTGTAGGTGGTAATTTTCAACATCGTCTTCGTAGCCAGCATTTAGTGTGCCACGGATAGAAAGTGTATTATCAGCGATGCTGACATCCAATTCGTTCTTGTTTACACCTGCTGTACGTGCTTTGACAACTAACTTTTCCTTAGTTTCGTAAACATCTATTGCTAGTTGCCCTGGTACTGCTTCCTCTTCATCCCACTCATCCTCTTGCGCCTGAGGAGCCGCAGTGTTTGCGTTATTTGACATATCTTCATCACCAAGAAATGCAGCTGTTAATTCTTCTTCCATTAGCAAATCATTATCATTTGCTGTTCGTCGTGCCATTGTTACCCTCCACGATATGTTTTAATATTTTATAGCTGTTACAATATGTAGCCAAATCATTTCCATATTGCTACTTTTAGTTTTAAAATATTTTTGTATATGTTAAAAGTATAGCTAATAGTAACTGCAACAAGCAAGCTCACGTAGTAAACCAAACAACATAATTTATACAACATGAATATTATTGATAACATTTTATCGATTATCGCACCCGAAAACTGTATTGTTTGTGGCACTGAAGGCCGTGTTATTTGTTATCCATGTTTGATAGAAACAGAATCGCTACCGAGTGTTTGCTATATTTGTCTGCGAGCAACAGCAGATAATATACCATGTCAAAAACATGCCACAAAATATAGTCCACAACACGTTTGGCAACTGTATAGCTATACTGGTAGCATCAAACAGCTGTTATGGAAGTACAAATTTGAACAAAAACGATCTGCTTGTGTGATGATGGCCAAAGTTTTTGACGAACAGCTTCCCTACCTAGATCAATGTGTGGTTACCTGGGTTCCAACTGATCCGAGACGTCTTCGACAACGGGGTTTTGATCATGCAAAGTTATTAGCTATCGAACTGGCCAAAAAACGAAATCTAACATATTGTGACTTGTTGAAAAGAAATAGACATAGTATGCAACACGGTTTGACTAGAGAACAGAGATTGCAGAATATTAATGGGTTATATTCAGCCGATCAACGATCTAATGGGCAAAAAATACTGTTAGTTGATGATATTATAACAACAGGTGCAACTATATCCGAATGTAGTCGTCAACTACACAAGGCTGGTGCTAGTAGTGTTGATGTAGTTTCTTTTGCTAGGACGCCAAAATAGTAGAATTTTATATAATATTGGGTTATAATTTAC
>CAYQBK010000067.1:0-14799 GCA_964415715.1 uncultured Candidatus Saccharibacteria bacterium | reverse complement strand
GCTAGGTCAATGTGTCCACACTGTAAGCACACTTTGCAGGCTATTGATCTTGTGCCTGTGTTTAGCTGGCTGGCGCTAAGGGGTAAGTGTCGTTATTGTCACAAACCAATCAGCAAACAGTATCCTGTAGTGGAGCTAATAACGGCTGCAGTTTTTGCTATAAGTGCATACTACTGGGTTTTTGGCGAAACTTGGCAATATGTTGGTTTTGCTACCTGGTTGGCTGTGTTAGTTGGGCTAGTAGCATTGGCTATATATGATATAAAATATGGCTTATTGCCAGATAAAATAAACTACAAAATGTATGCTATAGCGGCTGCCGGGCTGGTTATACAGTTTGTGGTGGGCCGACCACTGTCTGACTGGACACAAGTGCTGAGCTCACTACTGATATGTAGCGGAATTTTTTGGGTAATATACCAGGTGTCAAAGGGTACCTGGATAGGTGGCGGCGATGTTAAGCTTGGTTTTTTGCTGGGGCTCGTCATAGTTAGCACAGCAGATTCACTACTCATGCTGTTTATTGCATCGCTGTTAGCTACGTGCGTTACGTTGCCGTTGATGTACGTAAAACGGCTAAATATTAAAACGCGTGTACCTTTTGGTCCATTTCTGATAGCTGCCACTTACATAGCGGTTTTGTTTGGTCAAAGTATTATCGACTGGTACCAAAGCTTTATATTGTCGATAATTGTCTAAATATTGATACATTTTTTACTGCTTATGGTATAATACAGGCATATCACTAACAGGTTAGGGTGAACTAAAACACACTAAAAATGTATACAAAACTAAACACATCAAACGGTTTTACCATAGTCGAGACGCTAATAGTCCTGGCTGTTACGGGTGTGCTTTTTCTGAGTACCAGCCTAATGATCAGTGGTCAAACGGAACGCTACCGCTATCGTGACAGTATGTACCAGCTTCAGCAACAGGTCCAAAATCAGATTAATAGTGTTCAGACTGGTCAATTCTCTGAATCTATAGGGACCTCTGATACTGTATACCTTGGAAAGAAAATATTATTTTGCAATTCTACTGCGACAAGTAATGCATGCATCGCGACAAAGCCGTCAGAAACACAACATAAGAATGTACTGGTGAAGCAAACGGGTGGCTCAGACACTGTTCACGAAGCTGATGATATTGTTTCTAATCCAGGTAATATAAAATTTACTAAAGCTGTTAAGTCTAATGGTGATATCTACGGTGATCAGTTTGGGGTTTCGATCTTATTTACGAATATTAAAGCCTCCTCGGAAAACTCGGGATCTTTAAATGTTGCACTTTATAACTACAATGCTATAAATAAAATATCAGACTATAATAAACTTCAAGATATGGACTCGGGTGGGTTTGTTCTATGTTTTGAGGGGCAGAAAAAGGGTAGTTTAGAGTTAGGATCTAAGGATAGTGGCAGTACAGTTAAATTAAACCTAGAAGATAGTAGGTGTAACTAATGAGAAATATAAAAGTAAAGCATCTTAAACAGACAGGCGATACTATCGTTGAAGTTTTATTGGCGATAGTTGTCATATCTGGTACATTGGCGATGACTTTTGCCATAGCTAATAAATCAACCAAGGGCACTCAAGCCAACTATGAGCGTTACACCGCCCAAACTATAGCCAACAACCAGGCAGAGTTACTAAAACAAAAAATGAAATCTGGTGTTCAACATGATAGTTTTGGTACTGGGGTCGCAACTACTAGTGTAGCTAATGTAACAGGCGCATTGAATTGTTTTAATGGTAGCGATAAAAAAACAGGTAATGATTGCAAGGGTCAAGGGACAAATGGTTTATACACTGTACAGATAGAATGCCTAAAGGACGACTCAGAATCTAATTGCTCGAGTACGGATACATATCGAAATTATCGGATACATGTCGAATGGGATAGCCTAAATGGTGCTAAAGACAATGTGGAGCTATTTTATGGTGTTTAGTAACAAAAAAGCTAACTATAACACAAGAGTATCCTTGCAGAGGACGGACCTCCGCAAAGGCGGGCAGCGGGGTTTTACAATTGTTGAGCTATTGATAGCTATTAGTGTGTTCTCGGTAGTTATGATCATAGCGGCGACTGCGATAATAGTTATTGCTCGCCAATATCAGGCAGGGGTTACCAAAACCGCTATGCAGAGTGCTACGCGCGATATTCACCAGAAAATATCAGATAATATCAAATACAGCGGTGGAAATATTATTACTGTAGAAAATTATGATGTTAATGTTGATGGAGTGAATGTAAAATTTAATATTATATGTACTGATAAAACTCGATATTTTTACAAAACTCCATCAGTTGATGGTTCTGGTAATATTGCAACGACTGTCAACTTTGACAACAATATGTCGGGTTTGTATTTTGAACAAGCTAGTAGTGGCGACTACAGCTCTGATGCTAATTGCAAAAACGGAATAAACCCTAGTACTGCTCAGCAGCTATTACCCAATAGTGCCAAGGTCGCAGTGTTTAGTGTTGAACCTACTGACACCGACGCTAGTGGACAAGTTACATCTACAACCGTAAAAACTACATTTGTTAGGGGTGAGGCCGATATGTTTGATCTAAGTGTTGCGCCGGGTAGTTTGCAGTGCAAATCTGGGGTTGGCAACGAATGGTGCAGTGTAGTAAGCTTAAGTAGTATAATAAATCCAAGGTTGTGATAAAAATGTATACAAAAAATAGCCAACAACTAAATCAACAGGGTATATCTGCCATAATGCTGGCGATGTTTATAAGTATAGTTATGTCACTACTGGCTGTAGGTTTTGCTACGCTTGTACGCAAGGACCAGTCTGCAACTCTTGATAAAACATTATCCTACCAGGCTCAATACGCTGCCGAAGCCGGTGTAAATAGAGTAACTAGTTATATTGATAGTACGGTTAACCCGGGTATTAGAGCAAATTGTACAGATGTACAACCTGTTTCTGTACCTAGTGCGTTTAAAATAGGGCAAGCTGATGTAACCTGTGCTGTATGGACAAAAAATATCTTAGGTCCAGTAGTATTATCCCCGTCTCAACAGGAATCCAAATTTGCCAGTTTCAAACTTGGTTCAGGTGGTAATTATAAAATCAATATATCATGGGAGTCAGGCTCATATGGTAATCGAGCGAGCGACTGCAGTTTGCCCTCCTTAGGTGATAGCACTAAGATAGTACTTGGTGTCAGTATTGCCCCTGCGGGCGACTATAGTGGTCTTAAGAGATTTTATCTTGTGCCTTCTCAAGCATCCGGTTGTGGTAGCCAGAAGTTTACCGACAATTCTGGGTCAGTATTTAATGCAAAAGTTAATGGTACTATGGCTAGTATTGATATTCATGGGTTTAGTGCTGGTGACTACGTGATTAATGTAAATCCTATCAATGGTAGTGGATCTAAGAAAGTAACTATAGATAAAGCTAATACTGGTACAACTACTTTTACTAATACTAGTCAGTACAAAATAGATGTCAACGCCAAGGCCCAGGATATAACTAAACGAGTTGTTGTTTACTATAACCCGGCAGGCACACCCGGCAAGCCATACGTAGTTAATATTCAAGACGGCGGCACTATATGTAAAGATTATCAAGTAAATGGCAATGGCAATAATACTACAGTGAGTGATAATAAGTCGCCTGCATGCCCAGCTCCTTAGTGTGATAATAAAGGTAAAATATGCAAGAACAACAAACTCCAGACAACCAGCAACAAACAAAATCAGCCAAAGCCATAATCGGCTCTGTAAAGCGCAAACCACTAATAGCTATGAAAAAAAGCAAACCAGCAGATGAGCTAGATGACAAAAGTGACACAAATAACCAAGGCAGAAGATTACTTGGCAATAAAAAAGCCAATATATTGTTGGTGGTAGTCCTAGTTTTGTTTAGTGCTTGGGTATCAGCTATTTTTATTACCAAAAACATCAAGACTAACAATAAGCCGCCTCAGGTAACTATCTCGGAAGACAAACAACGCGAACTCCTACAGTTAAATAATAATGTATCTCAAAAAATTAATAATGGTGATTATGATGGAGCTATGTCTGAAATTAAAAATAACAAAGATTTTGTTAATACTGCGGAGGGCTATAATGCTGAATATCTTGTTTTTATGAATCAAAAGAAATATCAAGAGGCGGTGGCAGTTATGTTACAAGTAGAGCAAAAATTTGGTATGAGTTATTCTTTGGCACATTCTTTAGGGCTGGCATATGAGAGGCTGGGGGACAAAACCAATGCCATTAGATACTATACGATATATAGTGACTTGTTGCAGAAAGCAGATCTTTATCCATTAAAAGAGGCTGATCTAAAGAACACCCGAGAAAAGATAGAAAGCTTAAAACAATGAACACGATATTCAATAAAACCAGTGCCAACAAGAAACAAATAATAGTTGTTGCAGTTGTGTCGGTGTTAGCTATTTTGTTTACCAATTATGGCATTACGGTGGCTGCTGGATGGTTTGGCCGAGAGGCATACCATGGTTATTTCAAAGATAAGGTTGATTATTATGGAGACAATGTTATAACAAATGGTTTGGGTAAGGATAATCCTAACTATACATTAGCCGCATTTAAATTCGAAGTAATATACTATTTGAATGAGGGTAGCGTTAAAGACAAAACTGGTGCTAGATTTATTGTTATGACCATGCTTAACAAACCAGCGGGTATGCCATGGAATGATAGTTTTAAAGATGAGTGGATTAATTTTCTAGTGCCATATGAAGATAGCAATAAAGCCAACGGAACTGTTAATATGAATACTACTGCGGTGGTTTATTCGAATACGTTTTATCAAGATGATTGGCAGGATGTTGCCAATTATACCCCCAGCACCCCGTTGTTAAACCAAGAGGTTATTATTTTTACAGACAGTACAGGGGGCACTTACACCATAAGAAAAGAGTGTGGCAATCCTGTGAACGGTGGCAAACTGAGCACAGAACCCGAAGGCAATCTTTTGACGCTCTCAGGCGTAAAGATGAATGAAGTACCTGGTGATCAAGATTTGTGGAAGAGTGCACAAACTCCATCAGTGCTTTCTATAGACTATGGCGATACGGATAATAGGGTATATTTTAGAAACGCTGTTGGTACTGGTATAAATCCAGCAGCAATATTAAAGAATGCTAGCTTTGGATTTAGAACCGATGTATATTTTAAAGACAATAGTGGCAAAAAGATGGGTGATGCTTTTAGAAATGAAAATTTGCTATGGGGACAGCCACCAGAGACACATCTTGCTACTTTTACTGCCAATAATGTATCGGTAAACGATAATAAGAAATTTATGAATGGAATGACGCCTACATTAAACGATTCTTTTACATATTTTAAAATAAAGAACTCTAAGATTCCTGGTCTAGTTGGTAGGCAGATTTGCAGATCGATCACTGCTAGTGATATGCCAATATGGCTCAATCCAGTAAATAATCCAAGTGAAGCATGTGTATTAATTAAAGGCTCTAACATCACAATCACAGCTGGGTCATCAGAGTATGAAAAAGGCTCAAACAAAGATTTAAAAATACCTTATACTGTAGCTGCTGGGAGTGTTTATTGCAGCGGGGCAATTGCAATAGGCACGCCAATAACTTTTACTGTTACAAGAACTATTATCGATATAGATAATACCATCAAATCAGGTGTATTTACATTAAATAACTGTGTTAGTGTAGCTACTGCAATAAATATTGATGGTCTTAATGGTGAAACAATTTCAGCCAATTTGTTAGATGGAAAAAATGTAGGGAATCATAACATCAACTTAGATATAACAGCTAAAATTGGCACTGAAAATAGGGTTATAGAGAGTAACTACTCGCCTGGTACTGTATCTATATATGAGGCACCATTTGTGGTATTTAATGGCAATGACGTACGCGCTTGCCCTGCCGTTGATAAAAGTAGGTTTGTGTATGTGCCAAATTCTCCTATTGGGGGGGTATATAAGGGTTCACGTACCTGGCTAGCTAGTTTGTGGGCTAATAGTGTTTCTTTGACTGCTGATGATAGCAATGGTTGGTCAAATGGTTTAAATACGTACAATAACAATAATGCAGTAAATAATATTAAAGCAAAAGGTATTGTGTGCGATGAACCTGCTAATATCCCAACTTCTGGAAGTTTGACAACACCAGACACCCCACTCTCTAATCCTGCGGTGGCCAAAGATGTATATATAAATGACGACATAACTTCTATAACTAGCCCAAATGTTTATAGGATAAATGCCCAAAATGTTTATATTAGTAAAGATGTCAAATCTCTAAAAAATATCATTATTAATGCCAAAAATGTTTACACATGTTCCGATGGAACCTCAAAAGTCGCACAGAGTGATTGGAATACTAAGTGTACTAACCCATTACGCATAGAAGGCTCTATTAACGCTCAAAACCTGTATCTTATGCGATCTACAGGTACTCGTTATAAATCTGATGGTACTGGTTCACAGTCTGTTGTTGGTGCGTTGGGGCAACCAGCTGAGGTAATTGTATATCCAGCATACTTTTACTTTACGAATGTTGGTGGTAGTAGCGGATCTACGAAGGGTAGCATAGACAGTTATAGCCAAGTTGCTCCTAGGTTGTAATAAATAGTAAACTCAAAGATACCTTTTGTTACTTACGTATGGCTAAACTACATAAACTATGCATCTTCATTCCAAACTCTACAATCTTTAATCTAATATCCATTATTTTTTATTTGCCGTGAAATCGTTCATGGATACTTTTTAGATGCGGGTCGGTTACATGGGTATATATTTGGGTAGTAGCAATATTACTGTGTCCCAACATAGCCTGAACTGATCTCAGATCAGCACCATTCATCAACAAATCCGTCGCAAAACTGTGTCTTAGGCTATGTGGACTAACATGTTTGGTGATGCCGGCCAACAGTGAGTATTTGGCAACCATACGTTGGATACTCCGTGGAGTGAGTCGTCGGAAGTCACCAGATGTGTTTGTCATAGCTTTGCCACTGTAGCTGATGAATAGGGCAGGTAGGTTGTCGGTCCGTTTGTCTAGATATAGTTGCATCCAGTCAGCTGCGTCTTGACTTACAAATATTGGTCGATCTTTCTGGCCCTTGCCACGAACCATAAATTCGCGGCGCGTTAGGTTGATATGGCTACGGTCAAGGTTTGTTAGCTCGCTGACACGTAAACCACTACTAAATAGTAGCTCTAATATCGCTCTATCACGCAGCCCGGCAAGCTCCAATGTGTTTGGCTGGCCAAACAGAGCTGTTAGTTCATCTTTATTCAAAAAGGTGACTTGTTTTTTGGCTACTTTAGCAAGCTCTATTTGGTCAGGGCTCAGTGTATCAAAGCCGCGTTTATGACAATATTTTAAAAAGTTACGCAGTGCAATAAGGTGATAGTTTTGAGTTGCCTTGCTTAGTTCGTCGGCCCGATCGCTACCTAGTTCATATAGCCACAAACGCCATTTGCGGATGAGGTCGGGATTTATGTCTTTTATCTCGATATCGCCAGTATAGTCGACAAGCCTAGTTAAATAATGTCTGTAGTTTATGATAGTACGTTTCGATCGACCGCGTTCGATAGCCAAATATTCTAGATATTCTTCTATGGTGTTGTCAAGTTTTGGCATACATATATTGTACGACAAAACCACTGTCAACAATAGTTTTGCATCGGAGTATTCATTATATATTTTGATCTTAGTTTTTTGCGACTAGTCCAGTTTACTGGTATTATTTAAGTAGGAAAAATATAAGCAATATTGAAAGGCAATGTATATGGAAAGAACCCTAATAGTATTAAAACCCGATGCAGTTCAGCGAGGGATCGTTGGTGAAGTGTTGAGTAGATTTGAAAAAGTTGGACTTAAGATTGTCGCCATGAAAATGTTGGTTCCAGAAACGGCACTACTAAAAGAGCACTACTCAGATGATTTAATACCTATAGTAGGTGGAAAAACCAAAAAAGATTGGGACGCAGCCGGGTTAGAGTATACCGAAACTGTTGAAGAAATAGGTGAAATGATAGTTAAGGCTACCCGGGAATTTATGCAGAGCGGACCCGTTATTGCTGCTGTATTAGAGGGTGGCATGGCGGTTGAAGTTGTTCGAAAAATGGTTGGAACAACCGGGCCAAAAGATTCACCTCCGGGCACAATACGTGGTGATTACGCTCATCTCAGCCTAGGGCGTGCATCACTTGCCAAAAAAGGCGCAGCAAACCTGATACATGCATCTGGTAGTGATGAAGAAGCTCAAAAAGAGATTGCTATGTGGTTTACCCCACAGGAGCTACATAGCTACAAAACAGTTCACCAAGACTTTACACACGTTTAGTTTGTTTGACGTAAAATCTTTAGCTCTCCTAGTGCATGGGTCGAGTTTATTGTTTGACGAGGTTATTTTATATTTTGCCCAAGACAGACTGACCATTTTTGAGTGGTTGTTGAACTATCTTGTTGGTTGTTGGTTGACTGTAGTATGCCAACAGATGCACCATTAACATATTTACCATAATTTATATTAGTGTTAAGACGATCTCGGACTACTAAGTATGGCAATATAAACAGCGTCAAAATGACAGCGATGACTGATATTTTGTGAATAGTTTGATTTTTCATGCTTATTTCCACACCCAGTTACTTTGAATATTGTTGAGGCTGTGATCGGCACTGCTTGAGTTTTGAGAATGCATTACTATTGTCATATTGCCATTTGGTGTAGTTTTGAATATATAGTCAATAGTTGCCGCTTCGCCAGCTGTACCAGCGAGTTTGAATTCGTACGCAGGGCTTTTGCTAAATTTGGTGCTGTATTGTGATGATATAGAGCTCCCTGGTAGTAGATCTACTATGCTTTTGATGTCTTTTTTTGCATAGTAGTCTAAGTTAGTGACTGATAGGTTATCGACTGATAAGTTTTTTACTACATATAGTTCACCAGTAGTTTGATTTGTCGCCTGGAATGTGCAGCTGCCTGTGGCTTGAGATATTGTTAGTCCTTCGGGTATATTGGTTGTGTAGCAAGGTGAGTTGACAGGTTTAGTACTGAAAGATGTGTTATTACTTTGCTGATTTGTATATGTTTTGTTTGTATTTTGCTCACTTAAGAATTTATTTGCCGCATAAACCCAATTTCCTATAGATAACAATATAGTTATTGTGGCCAATATCATCCCGACGATGGCAAAAACTCTTTTGCGGGAGTGAATACTGATACTAGCAAAAACTATAGCTATTATTCCCAATGGCAAACCTACTATTGGAATAATCCATCCAATAAGCCCGAGTGCACCTATAACAAATGCTGCAATCGCAAATCCGTTTTGGTGATTTGTAGGATTTATATTTTGTCTAAATATAGTAGGGTTGGGATATATTGTGTTAGTTGTCATTCCGCCAGCTCCGGCTGGTATTGTTTGCATGTTTATTGGAGCAACTGGAGCCGCAGAGGTGTTATTGTGGTACATAACTTGCGATATTGGGTTAGGTTGATTTGAATTTGATATATCGTTGGGCGGCGTCTGGTCCGGTTGCATTACTTGTGGGGCTACAATATTTGTGGCAGCCTGCGCAATAACTGGCTCAACTATTTGTTGTGTTGGCGTAGTTGGGCTAGCTATAGATGACTGGTCTGATATGGAAATAGGCGTTGGAATTATTGGTTGAGTTGACCGCGGTGATTGAGCTATTGTGTTGAGTTGGGGATTAGTTATATTAGTTGTACTAGCGATTGGTGATTGTTGATTAGTCGATATTTGAGATCCGCAATAACCACAAAATGTAGCATTTTCACTAACCTCTTGACTGCAGTTTTGGCATGTCATAATATTTTTGTTTTTCCTTTAGTTTTATATGATTAAATTGTAGCATTTGACCACATTTTTCACAAAAATTATTGTGTGTAGTATTAGCCAGACCGCAACTTGTGCAATAGTTAGCATTATTGGACCTGTCAGCCTTGTCTAGATCGTTGGCTTGCATAAAATATAAAAAGATACCCATAGTCAGTAGCAGGGTTATCATTATCGAAGCTACAGACAGTATATCTATCTGTGACATTAGGCCAAAATCATACAGTCCATGCATGATGATTATGAGCAAAAAGCTTATTATAAATTTTATTTTATTTTGAGTTATTTTCATGCTAACCAAATAATATCCAATGATTGCTGTTGTAGCGGCATGAAAAAACGGAGTCAATAACATACGACCGAGCCCAACTCCAGCGCCAAATTGTACAGTGTATAATATATTTTCTATTAGTCCAAAAGTTAGGCCACATATTGCAAAATATATTATGCCGTCAGTGTGTTCTTTGAAGTATTTTCGGTGATATACAAATACTGCTAGCGGTATGAATTTGGCTGATTCTTCAATAACACCAACTAGCAGTGAGTATGGTAATAATTTTGTGATTGGTAAACTGTTTGGTGTGGTAGCAAACTGTTGTGGCAATAAAAATGCGCTCAGTATAAAAGCCAATACAACTGCTAGAACCCCAAATCCGCAAGCAGTCCATAGTGTCAGCACAGGTAGTCGCCGTCCGTGATCATGTTTTAATAAATACCACACAAGTGATACTGACATAAGTATGAAACCGATTATTATGAATAACATTTTTATTTTTAGTGTTTACTGGTAAATTGTATCATATTAAATGTATTTTTATCGAATATTTAGCTGGCTTTGAATATTGCTATAACTATCAGTATAAGCCCTAGAATATAACCGATATAGACTACTGATCGTTCGGCGTATTTGTTTAGCAGTATATGTATTTTTTTAATTACTTCAGTTTTATGTTTGGTTGGCGCTAAGCGATAGGCTATTATGCATGATATTTGGATCAACAGTGCTGATATTGTATAGGCAAATACTGCTATAGCTACCTCGGCTATGTTCATGTGTAACTGCCCGACATGTATCATGGCAACCAAAAATACGACATCTACTATTGATTGCACCGCAACCAGCAACGCCCCGGCCAAAAACAGTTGCACTGTGCCCATTTTTAGCTTGTTTTGTAGTCTTGCCGATGGCTTCATGTCTGTCGTTTTGCTCTTTTTTATCCTTACAGTCAAGACTATCGATACAATAATCAAGACTAATCCACATGTGAGCTCTGCTACAGGTACTATCCAGGTGTGGCTGTCTTCAAATGCCAATACAATATGCCCAAACCCTTTGGCAAACAGCATGCCCATTAGCATTAATGACATAAAACTGCCAAATAAAAATATGACACTTCGTTTGTAGGGGTGTTTTTGGACAAGTAGTATTGGCATGGCTGCAATTCCAATAGGGTCAATAGCCGACAATCCCAACAAAACAAGCGATATAAATAAGGCTAACATGCTAGTAGTATACTTGATCCTGGCTTTTAGATTAACTTTGCTATAGCGTCAAAGTCTATATAGTCATGCGTTGTTCCTGACAATTTTATAAACGATGCAGTGTTATTCATAATAGTTAAGTTCGCTTTTAGGTTATCAAATGAACCTAGTGGGTCATGGGCATTTTGGGCAAAAGTCATAGGTATAGTAACTTTACTTAGCCAGTTGTTGAACAGATTTTTAGGCACATCGCTTTTGATAGGCACGCCTAGCAGGATAAGTTTTTCCGGTATTAATTCTCCGCTTGCTACACCTCTAACAGCGATAACAGTGCCAATCGATTTTGCAATAATTATAAATGGCCCATATTGTTTCATTTTGTTTTTAGCGATTTTAATCTCATAATCAATATCGGCTTTTTCAGTATTGGTATGCCAATGTCTATAGTGTTGGGTTTCGACATGTTGAAAATAAGGGCTTATTGCTTGCTTTAATTTTTCAATCCATTCAGCATGACGTGGGCTATTTCCAGGAAGAAGCAGAGCGTTCATGTGTATATGATAACAAATATAGATTTTAACAAATAAAAAAAGCCTGATAATTATATCTTGTAATATTCTTTTGGTGATCCGGGAGGGAATCGAACCCCCAACACCCGCCTTAGGACGGCGGTGTTCTATCCATTGAACTACCGGACCATACGCTGGATATTATACAGGTTTAATATATCTTTTACATATAAATAGTAGATGTATCAGATGATATTCAAACATGCGTTATTATAAATTAACTTCTTTCTTTACTTTTTCCGCAAAAGTAAAACAAAACTCTCGGACGCTTAGATGCCCGCAAAAGCTCATAACAGTTGTGAGCTATTGAGTTTGTGAGTTAGCGAGTAAATAGTAATATTTAGTAGTAAGTAGTAAGCCTGGCTACTAGTAGCTGTGAGCTAATGGGGGTCTGGGGGTATGGAAATAGTTCATGGATAAAAGTGTCATGAATAACAACTACCATAGAGCAAAAGCTTGTTACGCTTTCCTGTAATATATAGCGTAACCTACCAAAGGTAGTTCTTTTGCCGTAGTTGTTATTATGACTAACTTTTATGCCAAGAACTATTACTATCCCCAGTGTTTTTGCTACTTTTAGCACTAAAAAGTAGAAGCAATGTATTTTTGATAATTATGAATACCTCAAGTTTGTCAATCTAATTGCAATATATATTGTATTTTTTAACAGATATATTGTTCTGCAAAAACACGGTTTTGGTGTAAAATATAGGTATTATTACAAAAACATATGAACACTAAATATTTTCCAGACCAATTTGACGATGAAGAAATGTTGCTACTTTTCAGAAAGCATCCGGTTGTTATGCGTAAGTCAATAATATTTGGGTCTCTAGCAATGTTGGTTGGGGTTTTGCCAGCATTATTTATACCAAATTTTACAGTTTTTTTTGGCGGGTTAGGGGTTGGCTTTTTACTGATGTGTCTGATAATGTTTTATTCATGGATAGGCTGGAATTTTAGTGTTTATATTGTTACTAATCAGCGCTTTATCCAGATGTCTCAAAAAGGCCTATGGCGACGCAGTATGATAGATATTGGTCTAGATAAAATACAAACCATATCATACGAAATAAAGGGCTTGCAGGAATCTTTGCTAGGATTTGGTACAATAGTTATACAGACATATGTTGGTGAGCTAGTAATACATGATGTACATCATCCACGCAAAATTCAACGCAAAATGTCACACATATTAAGAGAACAAGGATATTCACAGGTCCAACCTGGTATAATGAACAATGTAAATAATGACTGATAACAAGAAATCATTTTTGAATAGAAATCGAGGCGCCAAGCGTTTTCTGAAGCCACGTACTAACGCCAAAGATGTTAAAAGCATCAGCGAAGAGCCAATTCCGCGCATCACCAACCAGACAGTTAGCCAACATCGCCAAGAGGTGCTTTCGGGTGCAAAAAAATACGTATATCCATTAAAGCATTCGAAACATAAGATTGTAATTATTTCTGTCAGCATTGTTTTAGTATTATTTATAGGTTTTATGAGTTTTACAGTATTTAACCTATACAAGGCCCAAAATACATCGAAATTTATGTATCAGGTAACAAAAATATTACCATTTCCATTTGCACGTATTGGGGGCTCGTTTGTATCATATGAAAATTATCTGTTTGAGTTGCGTCACTATATTACATATTTTGAAAAACAGCAAAAGGTTGATTTTAATTCGCAATCTGGCAAAGATCAACTTGCCGAACAAAAGAAAAACGCTCGTCAGATAGTATTGAACACGGCATATATTAAAAAAATTGCCAATGAAAAAGGAATATCGGTATCAGATCAAGAGGTAGACAAACAGATTGGTTTATTAAAAGCTCAAAATCGGCTTGGTGGAGACAATAAAACGTTTGAAAATATATTAAAAGATTACTATGGTTGGACGGTAGATGATTTTAAGCGAAACTATAAAAACGAAATATTGAAATACAAGGTTATAAAAGCACTAGACCCAAGCGTTCAACAAAAAGCGGAAAAAGCACTAGCTGAGTTAAAGGGTGGCAAATCATTTGCAGAAGTCGCTAAACAATATTCAGATGATCAAAGTACTAGCAATAGTGGTGGTAAGCTTTCTGCGCCTATAAGTAATAGTGACCGAAGTGTGAAAGCCGAGGTTTCAGAAGCTTTGTTTAACCTAAAGCCGGGTGAAACATCTGGCGTTATTGACCTTGGCGATGGCTTGGCAATAGTAAAAAATGACAGTAAACAAGGTGATAAAATAAATGCATCTTGGATATATGTTTCATACCAGGGGATAGATCATTATCTAAATGACTACAAAGACAAACATAAGGCAACTGTATACGTAAAACTATAGGTGCTAATTTCTTTACAAAGTCTATCAATAGGTGATAAAATGCAGACTGCAGATTTGTGCTTTTGGCCATGGGCTCGTGGTGTAGAGGCCTAACATGCCTCCCTGTCACGGAGGAGATCGCCGGTTCGAATCCGGTCGAGCCCGCCAAGATGCGTACAACACATCCCCTATGGGGATGTTTTTGTTTTCATCCTGAATAGTTTTGACATCAGCATCGAACCGGAGTCGGCATAGTTATAGTTCGGTGAAGTGAAAGCTTATGTAGCTATAGCAACCCAAAAAACTACATTTTGATAAGCAACTCAAAGGCTAAATGTCACTATCCAGTCGAGCCCGAAAGCTATTGACAAATGTAGTTTTTGTATTGGTGTTGCTATAATAGTTATATGGATGAAAAGATTACAGTTGATATTGTAGTGGATAGGTATATTCCAATTGATAAGTCTTGGGTTATACGCATGGGCATGTTGTATTTACTTTACGGCGAACAGTATGAGGTTGATAGTTTTGTTGAACAGATTTCAAGTTATGAACCGCTAGGGGATGATCTATCGGCCCTAGTGGGTATTA